>CAZHOC010000274.1:0-6747 GCA_964534295.1 uncultured Bacteroidia bacterium
AATAGCAGCCTTGGCGACTTGAGCGCGTGCCAAAAGCTTTACCTTCATCTCCAAACTGTATTGCAGGAGTTGTCCGTTGGCGAAGCCTACCAAAAGATGATTTTGCTCGTCCACTAACAAGGCACTGATCTCTGTTTTTGCGAGACTATCAGGCAGCTCTATGGCTTCATATTCGTAGCCATCATAACGGTAAAGACCTGATTCACCTCCTACCCAGACGTAATTTTGCTGGTCTTGGCAAAGTCGTTGGGCCTGAAAGCCCATGGGTAAGGTCTGGCTTTGAAATAGGGCGTTCTGCCCCCAGAGATAAGCGTTCGCGGATAGCGCAAGGAAAAACCCAAGCCACCAAATACGGTATGTAAGTTGGATGCGCAATTTTCTATTCGGCTAATAATAGGGCTTCAATTTCCACATCAATCTCCTCTGCAATGTTTTGAAACACTACCTGGGGGATCGTAATGTCATGGTCAGCTACCAACACCTTGAACTTAGATTTGACCAACCACTCACCATCATTGATAGTAATGGTCGCGCGGATGATCCGCTCCTGCTCTACGCCATGTACCTCAAACGCTCCCTTTGCTCGTACTTCAAAGGTGCCATTTTGAGTAAAGTCAATACGTTCGATTAATTTACCACTAAAGGTGGCTTTGGGATAGTTGCGGCTTTCCAGAAACTTTTCGTTGAAATGCTCGCGTTGCAGCTCACTATTAAAACCATCAAGCGTAACGACGCGGAGGCTAAAAGCGAAGGTATAAGTATCGGGATTGATCGCACCACTCAACTCATTGGAGCCTGCCTGAATCTGCTCTAATGGAGCATCCGAGCTGAAGCGAACTGATCCTGTCTGCGTCAGGTGAATTTGCCCTGAGAGTGGAATTGTTGCCAGTAGGCAAAAAAGAAAAAAGAGGTAACGGATCATAAAACAACTTTCCCTAGACAGGAAGTTAGGGAAAGTTGTCAGACTATGGAATGCGAACTTTACTAAAGCTGGAAAATGGTCGCTTAAGACCGGAAATTACCAGCGTATGTCGCGTAGTTTTTGATCATTTAGAATCGTAATCTCACTCTGGTGAGTCTCCAGAATTTTTTCACCTTTAAACTCCGAGAGTACCCTGATAACACACTCTTTGGAGGTACCCACTATGCTGGCAAGATTATCACGAGAAATGGCCATGGAGAAGTTTTGGTTTTCCTGCTCCCGATAACGCTCTTGTAAAAGTAGCAAAGCATCTGCCACTCTCTTACGAACGGTATCATAGGCCAAGTGTAGCAATTGCTCTTCTTTGTCTTCTAGGTCAGAAGAAAGAAGCTTGATAAAGCGTAGAGATACGTCTCGGTTATTATACATTAAAGCCAGATAATCCTTTTTGGGGATCAGAAGGACTTCAGTATCCTCTAAGGCCATAGCAGACTCAGCGTAAGGAGCATCTTGTAGCAAGGACGCATACCCAAGAAAATCACCTTCTTTGTGCAGGCCGGTGATATACTCTTTGGCATCTTCATTGGTCTTGTAGGTCTTGACCTTGCCTTTATTGATAAAGAGCAAAAAGTGGGGGTGCATACCTTCCTGGAAGATAACATCTTTGGTATGATAGAGGCGAGATTCGCGGTTTTCACTCAGGGCCTCTAAGGCAGCCATACTTCTGACCTCATCGATAAAGGCACCTAATCCCTCTGCGTTTCGATCTATTTCTTTATTGATTTGAGCTGCTTTTTGGAAACGCATTTCGATCGCGTCCAAGAGCTCTACCTCTTCAAAAGGCTTGGTGATATAATCATCAGCGCCCATGCTCATCCCTTTGCGAAAGTCGACTTTTTCTGCCTTGGCAGTGAGAAAGATAAAGGGAATAGAAGCAGTCTTGGGATTACGTCCTAACATACTCAAAACGCCATAGCCATCCAGCTCAGGCATCATCACATCACAGACAATTAGGTCAGGAGAATCATTTAAGGCTCCTTTTACACCCAACTTACCGTTTTCGGCAGTGCTGACATTGTAACCAGCAAGCTCGAGAATCTCAGCTGTGTTTTCCCGCATATCGGGATTGTCTTCGATTAGGAGTATCTTTTTCATTTTGGGGCTACTTTGATGGTTGAGAAAAGCGGAGGCTAAAAGTGGTGCCTTCGTTATGGACGCTAGTAAAGGTTATGTCGCCATTCATCAGATCGACATAGCGTTTGACGATACTGAGGCCAAGACCCGTGCCTTGGATATTGGTAACATTTTTTGCTCGAAAAAAACGTTCGAACATATGTACTTGATCATCATCCGGGATCCCAATTCCTTCATCGCTAACATCAAGCGTAATGGTATCACCTATGCTTTGATATCTTAAGGTTATTAAGGACTCCTCCGGAGAATACTTAATTGCGTTGTTTAACAAATTGACCAATACGTTTCGCAACAAATAAGGATCTAGATAGATTTCTTGTGACCCATCTGAGATGTATTCGATTTTTTGTCCTTTTTTCGCCTGAGAGAGCATTTCTTCTTTCAATTCCTCACAAAGTTCATCGATATTGAATGACTCGTAGCGAGTATTAATTTTGCCTTCTTCCAACTTACTGAGAGAGAGGAAATCGTTTAATATACCCGTGAGGTTATGGACATTATTGCGTATCCGATTGATATGTTTATCTCTTCTTTCGGCTTGCTCTGGTTCTGTATATCGAGTAAGCAAATTAAGAGAGGAAAGGATGGTCGCTAAGGGAGTCCGAAACTCATGTGATGCCATAGAGACAAAGCGAGATTTAAGCTCGTTGAGCTCTTTTTCTTTAGCCAAAGAAGCTTCAATCTCTTCTTGAGACTCTCTCAGTTTTTGTTCGATAATGCTCCTTTCTTTGATTTCGTTTTCTAGGCCTTTGATAGCACTATTAAGGGCCTCGGTTCTTGCTTCCACCCGTTTTTCAAGCTGGCCAGAATATTTTTTCAATGCTGCTTCTGCCGCCTTTTGAGGCGTTAGATCATGCACTATACCAGTAAATATCTTGCGATCGCTCAGTTGCACCTCACTTACACTGAGGTAGAATGGAAAGGTAGAACCATCCTTTTTACGGCCTTTTACTTCCCTGCCTATACCAATAATTTTTCTTTCACCAGAGTCCTTATAGTTCTGGATGTATTGATCATGTTGCTCCTTGTAAGGGGCGGGCATTAGGATGTTAATGTTTTGGCCAATGACCTCTTCGGGCTTATAGCCAAAGAGCCTAGCTGCAGAAGGATTAATGGTTTCTATGATACCCCGGTAACCAATCGTGATAATACCATCAACTGCGGCTTCGATGATAGCGCTCAAGCGTACTTGGCTTTCACGTAATTCTTGCTCGACCTTTATTTGATCAGAAACATCAACAAGGTGTACCACTACATAAAGCCCTTCGTCAGTGTCGATGGGCTCAAGGCTGATTTCCAATAAAAGATTGGTTCCCGTTTTGGTCTGAGCAGGAAAATATCGGCGCTTACCCTTTGGGCGCGCTCCTGGATTGGAAAAAAACTGGCTTACATTTTCCCCATGTCCAGAACGGTGTTCTGGCGGAATTAGAATACTAACGGCTTGATCTAACAACTCAGCTTCCTTGTACTCAAGCAAAGCCAAGCTACGCTCATTAGCCATGCAAATCATTCCTTTTTCATTAACTACTAAAATGCCTTCTACGGTAGTATGAAACAGTGCATTGAGAACTCGATCTAATTCGAGTGAGTACTGCGGGAATGATTTCTTGGCTTTATCCATACAATGTAATTACGGTGCTTAGATCAAAAAGCGCAAGTTAGATTCTCATTAAGAGGAGCTCTTTGAACGACCGTTTGGAGAAGGACTTTCGACAATTTGTCTCTCCTTCTGAAATACCCAAAGAGGGATACAAGCCTGTAATGCCATTTCCTTAGTATAGGAGCGGTAAAACAATTGGCTAAATAATCCACGTTTATGGGTAAGCATGACCAAAAGGTCTAGATCTTCTGTCCTAACATATTGATTGAGTCCCTTGAGTACATCCTCGTAAGCGAGCGTCTCGAAATCGAGATGATGCATTGGAAACTCATATTGATAAGCAGATTTCAAGATGTCCAATTTGTACTCATCCGCCAGTTTACCGTTTTGACGAATGTGAATACAATGAATTTGAGCGTCTATAACATCAGCGAAGGCCTGAATCTGAGAAATCGCTTGGATATCTTCACTTTCGAAATTGGTGGCATAACCAATTTTTTTAATCTCTTTGTATCCAAAATTTTCAGGCACTACTACTACAGGGAAATCTGCACGTTGGATGACATTGGTAGCGGTGGTCCCTAATATCTTTTGTGCGAATATGTTTCCACCACGCATCCCCATCACGATTAGATCAGGTTCGATTTCACGACTGAGGTATAGCACTTGCTCAGCGGCAGGGCCCATCAAAATCTTAAACTCTAGATCAATCTTATCGAGAATATGAGCGGGAACTTCTCTACTAAGACTTTGGAAGTAATCCATTGCTACAGTTTCCTGAGCATCAATCAATGCTTGTTGCATACTGATTGGCACAAAAGGATCAAGTTCACCAGCAGAGTAGGCATGTAAGAGTACAATTCTTGCCCCAAAAGGTTCTGCTAAACGCACCGCATATTGGAAAGCGTTTTTCGAAGCAGGAGAGAAGTCAACTGCGACAAGAATTGTATTCAAGTTGAAATTGCTAAGCATAATTTATGCATGGAGGGCTAATAGTGGTAAATCGGCGTATAACAGCATTGATCGGGTGAAGCTGGGAGCGAAAAAGCGTTCAAAGAGACTGCGGTTTCGTGTATTCATCACCAACACATCAACTCTCATTTGGCTAATGATATCTTGCAAGCCATGAAGGAGATCTGCATTGTCGACCATGTGGAAACTAATAGACGCATCTTCGCGGCTATTGTATGTTTCTCTAAATTCTTCTAGTTCTATGTCTTCCCAATCGCTGTGGTCTGTGCTGACGTGTACACAGCTTAATGGGGATTTTAGTTGTTCAGATAGCTCAAGTAGGTAATCCACCACTTTTTGGTCGCTACTTTCAAATGCCATAGCATAAAGCAATTGGTCAATTGGTCGGAAACTAGCTTCGGCCGGAACGGCCAATACAGGACAGAGTGCTTTTCCGATCACATTAGCAGCAATACTACCTAAGGGTTTGGTATCATGACTTGCCGCACCTTGAGTACCCATGACGATAAGGTCTGCCCCTATCTTTTGGCCAAGGGCAAGAATGCTTTCAGCAGGCTCTCCTTCCTCAATGACAGCGCTCATATTGAAGGTATCAGAGGCAGATCTTTGTTCTGCAGCCTGCTTATACCCATTGTAGGTCCGAGAAAATTCGGCATTACTATTTTCGGCCTCCTTTGCACTATGGATATGCGCTACCACTAGTTCAGAGCCTAGCCTTGATGCGATATCAAGTGCATAGAGAAAAGCGTTGCGCGAAGCGTCAGAAAAATCCGTAGGGATCAGTATCGTTTCAATCTTTTCAGGAAGTCGATAGACTTTGGCGGAGGGCTTTATATCGCTGAGTGTAGGCATAATCATAAATTTTTGATAAAAGGGAGGAGCACAATTGTACCCCTCCATCAACAGAACTATGCTTCGGAAATCATCAAGAGGGGATTTCCTTTACGATTTCAAATTAGCGCTACAAGGAGCAGCTATACGATGACCCTAGCTAAGGGGATGAGTGACTTAAGTCATTCCGGGCTCTTTTTCTTTAAATGAAACCAATGGGGAAACATATTCGTTGATATATCAATATTTTATCAGATATGAATGCATTACAAATTATCAGCCTGCTTGCTTGGATTATGAGCCTACAGACACCTCAAAAAATCTCTCAAAACGGAATGGAGGTCTTATGGTATTTTGAGGATGATCAAATATGGATTGAGATGAGTGGGCCAACCGATGGCTGGATAGCTATTGGCTTCAATGAGCAACAAGAAATTACTGGCAATTATCTATTAATGGGAAGAGTTGTTGGACAGCAGGCAGAAGTGGTTGAACATGTGACTTTAGCACCAGGAAAATACCAATCTATTGAGAGGCTGGAGGGTACCGTTCGAGTTAGCTCAGTAAGTGGGCAAGAAAAAACGGGTAAGACAAGTTTGAAGTTTGCCTTACCCATTACAGCTTTGGGTCAATATCGTAAAGATCTTAAACCCGCAAGTGAGTATATATTGTTGCTGGCCTATAGTCGAGAGGACGATTTTCAACACCACTCGATGATGCGTACCAGTATAAAAGTCAGCTTATAACTGTTCCCAGAGACGACCTTCTGACCAAAGAAGTCCAAGGCGACTCTTCATCACAAGGTTCTCCGCTTTTAGCAGCTTTTCTCTTGCATCGATCAGTTTTAGTTCCCGGCTATTCAATACAAATATGGAGCTTTCACCCGCATCAAATTTCCGGCGTTCGGCCTCTAATAATGCCTCATATTGACTAGTCATACGCCGGTAAAGTTGGCGTTGCTCGCCATAGATCTGAAACTGCTGCAGATACTGAGATCTTTTGTTTTCCAGTTCAAGTAGCTTTTGATCCTGCTTTTGGACGAGCATTTCCTGTTTGATCTTGGTTTGCTGTAATCCAGCCCTTTCTTTCCGGAGGAAAATGGGGAAGGAGAAATTCACCCCAAGCTTATAGTTGTTAGGATTGACGACCATTCCATCTGGCTCATCACCTACTGGTGCTTGCAAAATGTTGTATTGGACATCTAGCTGGGGCTTCAATTGTTCCACCT
>CAZHOC010000275.1:0-6745 GCA_964534295.1 uncultured Bacteroidia bacterium
GATTGTGGTTGTTGTAAGTATATAAAATCTTACGCTCTTGAATATTGGAGCGATTGATAAAAGCTTCTGAGATTACGCGGCCCTTTTCGTCATACTCATATTCTTGGGTACGAAGGAGGCGATTGTTCTCCAAAAAGCGTACAGCGGTCAAAAGTGAGTCTTCATTATAGACATATTGCTTAGTATCGAGCAACATTGTCTCGTTATTGCGAAGCAATTCATATGACTTTACTTGATAAACCTTACGCATGCGATTGAAGCGATACCAAGACTTATAATTGCGATCCCAAACCTTATCGGTTACCACTTTACTGGTCAAAGTACCGTTTTGGGTGTAGGTAAAATTTTGGATTCGCGAAGTGTCTTTTTGCTGGGTTTCTACCACATGTATGAGATTACCCTTAGGGTCATATTGATAGAGGGTAGCTTGTAAGGGTTGTTGTCGCTTTTGGATCTCTTCGTAGGACTGTACCTCTATAGATTGAATCCGATTCTTCATGACGAAGAATTTGTCGAAACTGGGTGATTCCCAGCCAGTTGCATTGGGGGATGGTGTTTGCGCCAAGGCAGAACCAAAGAGTAGCACACAACAAGCGAGCAGGGAGGAGAAGTGTTTCATATTACTGGCACTAGTGTTAGTAGTATGTGTAGTAAGGACCTCTACGTGGCTTAAAAGTCACGCACACAGAAGTATCAAAATGCCTAAATAGAAAATATTTGCTAGCCCGAAGACTCCACAAATAAGAAGAAGTACCGCCTTGAAATAATTAACAGAGTAGAATAAAATTCCGATGTTGACCGAATATACAATTTATTACATTTAAATATCAAATCTTACATGGCAAAATTGGATACAATTAGGGTTTTTCTATTATAATTAGCACGTCTGCTAAAACTATGTGGCAAAATACCCTACTCTCCGCCATATAAATGGTTGTAATCGAGTAAAACGGTCTCTAAAAATACGGCTGCTCTCATCTTGGTTTCTATGCCAGCCACCTCTTGAACCTTGCGAGAGAGCTTTTCTAGTATCTCTGGATTGGATGATTTTAGACCGGCATCCAGAACTTCTTTGAGGATTGAAACATCCCGGTCGGATAAATTTCTGATTTGGGGGAAGACTACTTGATAATCTTCGGAGGTTTCCATGAAGATGGTATCGCCAAAGTGGGTAACTAATTTAAGTTTGATCACAGTAGTGCCGGCGATGATGTCGCCGAGGCGTTGGCCATTTTTGTTGATAACCATCGTAACTAAGCCGACAAGTCCCCAAAGGATCCAGAGATCAAGCAGCTTTAATAACCAACGCATCACATATTGAGAAAAAGTTGGGGAAGCTCCATCGAGACTAATTACCCGAGTCTTCATGATAAATTTGCCTAAGGTCTGACCATTGAATAAGGATTCGCATACCAGACTATAAACCATGGCGGGAATCCAAAAGGTATAGGTTACCTCATTGGCAGCATCAAAGGAGTAATCAAAAGAAATCAGAATCAGCCAATAGCCAACTAAAACAGCAACATCAATTATGGTCGCCAATGCCCTAGCTCCAATTCCAGCCTGCGGATATTCAAGCTCAATATTTTGAGCAGTAGGGATTACGATGGTATTCATGGTTTTTTCGTAAATTCAAGCGGACACAATAGCACAAATGCGAGAACCAGCTTTTCTCCGACAAAATAAGGATAAATGGCGGGAATTTGAACGAACTCTGTTTGAATCCACCAACCCCAAAGTCGACCCCGATCATCTAGCCGAGCTGTATGTACAGTTGACGGATGATCTGGCCTATGCCCGTACTTTTTATCCTAAGAGTCAAACCGTCAAATACCTAAATGGCCTTGCCGCTCGGACACATCTAACGATCTACAAAAACAAAAAAGAGAAGCGGAATCGCTTCCTTGAGTTTTGGGCGCAAGAATTGCCTTTGATCGTGGCGAGTTGCCATCGGCAAATATTTTATTCCTTTCTACTTTTTACCGCTTTCTTTTTGATTGGCGTAGTCTCTACCATCTATGTGCCTGATTTTCCTGAGACGGTGCTGGGGAGTGGATATGTAAAAATGACCATTGAAAATATCGAAAGTGGTAATCCCACGGGAGTATATCAGCAAGAAGGGGAGTACATGATGTTTTTAAGCATCTTCCTCAACAATGTGCAGGTTTCCTTTTGGGTGTTTGCCCTAGGGATCGTATTGTCCTTTGGGACGATTTTTGGCCTGCCCTTTTGGCCCTTTGACTATGCCGGTGGCTTATTTTACAACGGTATCATGGTTGGGACCTTTCTTACCTTTTTTCATCAGTATGGAGTACTGATGGAGGCCTTACCAATTATCTATATTCATGGTACCTTGGAGCTATCAGCGATCGTAATTGCTGGCGGTGCGGGTATAGTGATGGGCAATAGCATTATGTTTCCCGGTACTTATCCGAGATTACAATCCCTCATGCTGGCGGCCAAAAATGGTATGAAAATTATTATCGGTTTAGTACCGGTCTTTTTTATGGCTGCCTTTTTAGAAGGTTATGTTACGCGTATGGCAGATATGCATATAATGGGTAAAATGACCATTATCATCCTGTCGCTCGCATTTATCATTGGATATTACGTCCTATATCCTATTTATCTTTCCCGTAAACTTCGTATTCAAAATCAAGCAATATGAGTCAGATCAATTTATTTAGGAAGCGTGATTTTGGAGATCTGTTTCAAGACTCCTTTCAATATGTATTTCGCAACGCGAAAAGTCTATTGCTACCGCTAGTGATGTGGGTGGCCCCTCTAACTGCGATCTCGGGTATTTTGAATGCCTACTTCTCACAGGATACCATGACCTCTCTTGTAGAAGGATTCACCAGTGGAGATTTTGAAAATATTCTACAGGACTTAGCTCTAAGCAATGAAGCCCTGCCTATTTGGATTTTTCCGGCGATTTTGGTCATTGGGGTGATGGCTACTTCTTTGACAGGTGCCTTCATCTATGAACATATGTTGACCTATTTGCATGAGCCGCAAAAACTGGAAGAACCTGAATATTTAAGAGATAGAGCTTTTAACAGTCTAGGTGGTTTGGTTGCGTCCTTCTTGACCATCTTTGCCCTCTTAGTGGTAGCTGCCTTCTTCTTTTCAATGTTGGTAGCCTTTACTGCTCAGGCCTCGCCAGTAATGGCGGGTTTCTTGGGCTTTGCAGGAGTTTTGGGACTGATATATGCCGGGGTTACTTTATACTTTGTCTTTATCATCCAATTGCATGAAGAAGTTGGACCAATGACCGCTATCAGAAGATCGTTCCAATTAATTCGTGGTAATTGGTGGTTTAGCTTTGGTCTCATATTGGTGATGAGCATAGTGTTAGGCATCATGGCTTCTCCTATTACGGTTTCCCTTTCTTTTACCGGAGCCATGGGGACACCAGCTTTGGTGCTAGGACAAATCGTGATTGCTTTGGTTTCGGTCTTAGTAAACGTGCCTCTTTGGGTTGCGATAGGATTGCAGTATTTCAATATCACTGATTTACCAGCGCCAAATGATTTTCTGGATGATGCGATTGACCAAATAGGGAATGAATAGAAGCCTTTTCTTTGGCATATTGAGTATACTATTTCTGCCCCAATTTACTTGGGCGCAGTTGATAAGCGAAGATTCTTCAGCGATAGAGGTCCGACATTTTGATGAGGATAAACGAGCTGATTTTTTGGCTGACGATGACTTTGTCTATGATCGCCGACCTGTCAATGAAAAAGAGAATCTCTTTGTACGTTTCCTGCGGAAAATACGGCAATGGTGGCAATCCCTTTTTGATGAATCGACCCCGCTCTGGGTCAATATCCTCGTCTTTGGGACCATGCTCTTGGTTTTGGTAGGATTACTACTCTACATTTTTGATGTTGATGTAAGAACCATATTCGGGCGTTCTGCGAAGCAGATATCCATGGACTTTGAAGAAATGCCTACCGACATCCATAGCCTAGATTTCAGTGAACTGGTGCAAAACGCAGTCAATGAAGGGGAATATCGTCGTGCAGTCCGCTTACTTTATTTAGAATCTCTCAAAGAGCTTTCAAAACGTGGGTGGATTGATTGGCAAATCAACAAAACCAATCATGATTATCAATTAGAGCTTAGCAATACGCGTGTGGCCTTACCTTTTGACGATCTGACCTTGCATTATGAATATGTATGGTACGGTGATTTTCCCATTGATGGTGAGCGTTACCACAGGATAGAGCAAGTATTTCGCAATTTCCAAAACCGACTAAGCCAAAAGACATGAGAGCAAGAATGATCGTCTTAGGGGTGATGGGAGTCGTGTTTTTGCTCTTGATCCTCAGTATGTTTACCGGTTCTAAACGGATCAACTGGCGAGAGACTTTTTCTAAAAACGATAAGAATCCCTACGGGGCTTATGTCCTCTATGGTCTCTTACCGGATTTATTTCCAGAGGGAGAGATTAGCGTTGGCGAGGACGAAACTTATTATGCCTTTGATGAGGATTATTTTGAAAATACCCTTTACCTCATTTTTACGGATAATTACCTAGGCGATATCTACGATTCGGAAGCTTTGCTGGAGTTTGTAGCGCAAGGTAATTATGCTTTTCTCGTGGCCCGAGATTTTCCTTCTGCCTTGCTGGATAGCTTTCAGATCGGGATCACCTCCCCCGTCTTGGAGTTCCTCGAAGAGGAAATGCCCACAGCAGACAGTACCAAAATACGCTTTACAAATCCTGAGCTAGGCACCTATACCGCCTTTGATTTCAAGAGAGCAGACGAAAAGTGGTACTTCGTTTTTGATGATGATGTGGAAGGTATTTCGGTTCTCGCCTACAATCAATATGACAAGCCCTGCCTTATCAAGATCGTGAATGGGGATGGTTTTTTGATTTTGGGATCTAGTCCTCGGATGATTGCCAACTACTTCTTGCTCTATGAAGAAAACCATCGCTTTGCCGAGGCCGCTTTCTCTCATTTCCCTAAGGATGCAGATATTATTTGGGATGAGTTTTACAAGCGTGGCAATTATTCTATGAATAGTCCAGAGCGCGAAGACCCTGATTTATTGGCTTATATCCGTTCCCAGCGCTCTCTAAACTGGGCTTATTGGTTGGTTGCCTTTGCGGTGCTGGCCTATGTGATATTTGAGTCTAAACGTAAGCAAAGGGTGATTCCTGATCGTAAGCCTTTGCCAAACGCTACTCTTGAATTTACCGAAACGGTAGGCCGTCTCTATTATCAGAGCCATGACCATAAAAACGTAGCAGAAAAGAAAATCAAGATTCTGCTTGCTTATATTCGCACCCAATATTTTCTCAAAACCACAGAGTTTAGCCCTGAGTTTGTCGAGACCTTAGCGGGTAAATCTGGGATGGATCAAAACGAAGTCCGTACCCTCTGTCGCATGATTGAGCGCATCCGCCAGCGCGAACAGATCACCGAAAGCGACTTACTCGAACTCAATTTATTGGTGGAAAGCTTTTATCTACACGCAAATGGAAGACAATAATCCCACACCTGAATCAGAAACTCCTTTAGAGCCTAATCATACGCCAGCAACGAATCCAGAGACGGAGGTAGAGAGTCCTGAGCTTTCACCTGCGGTGGAACGCGAAAACACTTATGTACCGCGTACTGAGTTGACGGCCTTCCGTAATGCGGTAGACCAAATCAAAGCCGAAATCGGCAAGCTGATCGTGGGCCAACACAAAATGGTCGAATTGATCATTGCGGCCATTCTTTCTGACGGACATGTGCTGATTGAAGGAGTCCCTGGAGTAGCCAAAACCTTGGCTGCGAAGTTGACCGCTCGCTCGATTGACGCCGACTTCTCTCGTATTCAGTTTACGCCAGACCTGATGCCTTCTGATGTATTGGGGACTTCGATCTTCAATCAAAAGAATGGAGACTTCGAGTTTCGCAAAGGCCCTATCTTTTCGAATCTGGTCCTGATTGATGAGATCAACCGTGCGCCTGCTAAGACCCAGGCCGCTTTGTTTGAAGTCATGGAGGAACGCCAAATCACCATGGATGGCGAGCGCTATCCAATGGCTCCGCCATTTATGGTGCTGGCTACTCAAAACCCCATCGAGCAAGAAGGGACCTATCGTTTGCCGGAGGCACAGCTAGACCGCTTCCTCTTCAAAATCGAAGTGAGTTATCCTAGCGTAGAAGACGAAATCAATATCCTTACCGGTTTCAACGAGCGTAAAGGCGTCAATAATCTTGATCTGGTTCAGCCTGTTCTCAAAGCAAGCGAAATCCAAGAAGCGCAGGACATCGTCCGCTCGCTACACATTGATGCCAATCTGATCAAATATATTGTGCAGATTGTGAGTCAGACGCGGACTAGCAAAGATATCTACCTCGGGGCGTCGCCTCGGGCGTCCCTCAGTTTGATGACTGCCGCTAAGGCAATAGCCGCCATGCGTGGACGAGACTTTGTAACGCCAGAAGATATCCAACACATCACTGGGCCGGTATTACAGCACCGGATTATCCTGACTCCCGAAAAGGAAATGGAAGGCATGACTCCAGAAGATGCCATCCGTTTGTTGGTCGAAAAGGTTGAAGTTCCCCGCTAAAAAAGCTATCTTTAGATATATGGGGCTGAGACGTGTACAAACACGTCCCAGCCCTTTTTTTGTCACCTTTAGCAGCAAATTATGAACAGCAAACACATCATTTTATTTGGGGGCCTTTTTTTTGCCCTTGGTTTCCTTTCGGTTCAACATTTCGAGCCAGGCCTA
>CAZHOC010000276.1:0-4507 GCA_964534295.1 uncultured Bacteroidia bacterium
GCATCAATGATGGAGCGATTTTGACCCTTCAGAAGGCTTCATTGGCTGATAATCGCTTCTTTTTCTGTGGGCATAATGATAGTGCAGCAAGCCTGATAAGCAGTTCGGTGGTCAATGGTAGTTCTTATGAGCACCTCAAACGAGTGTGGAAGGTCCAAGAAAATACAAACATAGATCCCGTCAACCTCTCCTTTGATTTGAGTGGTTTGGGTTTGAGTTATATAAATGCTGAGTTAGCCCTCTTGGTAGATAATGATTTGAACTTTAGCAATGCGAATCTGATCACCTCCGGTATTAGTGTCAATAATGATGTGGTAACGGTTTCCAATGTGCAATTGCTTAATAATGAGTTGTTTACCCTCGTATTGAAGAATAAATCGTCGGTATCGCTTTCCATTAATCCATTGTCCATCAATGAAAATGGAGGCAGTGCCACTCTAACGCTAAATGTCAACGTTCCAACTAGTAATCCGATTGTTGCCACTTTAGGTATTGGAGGTACTGCTAGTCAGGGAGTTGATTATGCCATCGGTAGCCAGACAATTACGATCCCTGCTAATGCCAACTCTGCTTCTACAACTATCACCAGTATTGATGATAATACCTTTGAAGGGGATGAAAGCGTTTTCGTAGAAATATTGACCTTGACCAATGCAATCGAAGAAGGAGGGCTTCAAGAAGAAACCTTGACAATTATTGAAGATGAAACCGCTCCGCTGGTCAGTTTAAATGTCACTCCTAACAGCATTAATGAGAACGCTGGACAAGCGACCCTAACTGCCAATTTGAATAATACCGTAATGGTGGATGTTGAAGTCCAATTGGCTTTCCTCGGTCAGGCGAGTCCCGCTGATTATTCTTTATCTGCTCCTAGCATTATTATTCCCGCAGGTTCAAATAGCGCCAGCATAAGCTTAACGGCTGCCAATGATAACTTATATGAGGGCAATGAATCCCTCACAATAGAAATTGATAATGTGGTCAATGGTAGCGAGAATGGGGTTCAGCAAGGCACCCTTACCATCATTGATGATGATACCCAACCTAGCGTTAGCATTAGTGGACAGACTTTTTTAGATCTCTCCGAGAACGCTGGGACCTCTGATATTAGCTTCTCCTTGAATACTATCTCTGGCCTAAATACCATTGTAGATCTTGCCTTCAGTGGTACTAGCAGTCCTACAGATTATTCTACGGCTGCTCAGGTAATTATCCCTGCAGGAAGCCTTTCCGCAGATCTCAATGTATTAGGAGTAGATGATGCTATTAACGAAATCACAGAAACGCTGATCCTTAGCATCTCTAGCGTTACCAACGGCACAGAAAACGGTAATCAGCAAACGACGCTGAATATCTTGGACGATGACGATCCTACAAACGCACCAGGTGGAGTGATAGATCCATTGGTGAGTTGGGTAAGGGCGGATGCTGGAGTCGCGAATCCTACGGATGGGGCTGCGCTAAGTAATTGGCAAGATCAAAGTGAAAGTGAACATCCCTTTACACAAAATACTTCTAGTCGTCAACCCAAGTATGGGTTTAATGACAGTGTTCAGTTCAACTTCAATCCGGTAATCGTTTTTGATGGCATCAATGACCAGATGACCACCAACTTTGAGTTAAATACTCCTTATACAGTCTTTGCGGTAAGTAAAATGCGTGCAGGGGGGAATCAGGGACGATTAGTGAGTTCTGCTAGTACAAACTGGTTGATGGGCTATCACAGTGGCGAAATGGATCAATTTTATGCCAACGGCTGGGGCCATAATCCCAACACTCCCGTTGATCAAAATATTCATCTATACACAGCTAGTGGCGATGGCAGCAAAAGCAGTTATTATGCTTTTGGTAAGCAATTAGCGAGCAATAGCAATGGCCTTGGAGGTCCTCGAATTTTAGGACTGGGTGGATGGGCACAAAATAATAGTCAACATTCCAATGCTGAGCTAGCAGAGGTGATTGCTTATGCGGATACTCTTTCAGAGAACGCTAGGCTCCGTATCCATTCCTATTTGGCCCTCAAATATGGTCTCGGCCTAGACCAAAGCAGTCCTTCCCACTATTTGGCTTCCAATGGAGGAATTGTCTGGAATGTAAACGCCAATAGCGGATTCGCACAAAATCTCGCCGGTATTGGTCGCGATGATCTTTCGACCTTAAATCAGGTCAAATCGAAAAGTAGTGCCGCTGGGGCAAGGCTTACGCTCAACGCTCAAACTGCTTTTATTAATGATAAACAATTTTTGATCTGGGGACATGATGGACAGCCCTTGATGGATGTTTCAGTTGTAAACCCTGTCTATACCAATCGATTGCTAAGAACGTGGCGGGTAGCCGAGGTAGGCGAGACCGGGCTTTCTACCCTAGAGTTTGACCTCAGTGGGACAGACATTGATATCAGTAATCCTGCTAATATGGGCTTATTGATTGATAAAGCGGATGGTAATTTTGCGAGTCCCAATTTATTTACTGCCGGCTTGACCATCACCGACAGTGTATTGACTATTTCTAATATCGATCTCGAAGCGGGAGATTGGTTTACGATTTGTACTGGGGTTTGTCCTCCTGGAGGATGGGTTACGACTTTTAGCGTGCCTGTTTGCGATCCTGCAGACTTAAGGCAGGATACAGTAGTCTTGACTTCCTCGCAAGGATGCGATTCTTTATTAATTACTTATTACGGTCTGCCCGACAGTAGTAATTGTAGCCCTGGCCAAGTAAGCTGCGATTTAGCAATGTGGCTTGATGCGGGTTCGGGTATCAATTTACAAGGTGGTGAGGTTGAAACATGGCTTGACAAAAGCCCTAATAATGCTAACGCAACTACGATAGGGGCTGGAACACGTCCAGTGGTATCTTCAACTACGATCAATGGATACCCCGCCTTATATTTCGATGGATCAAATGACTGGATGAAAATCAATAATACCGTTGCCGCGATGAATGGAGATAATGCGGTCTTCGCAGTCTTTATCCCTCGAGATGATAGTGGGGACGGTTATTATCTTTCGTCCCATAATGGCGGAAGCAATCGAGTGAAATATGGACACCGTCCCAATGGTGAATTGATCTATGATGATGATTCCCCCTCCCTAGCCCTAGGCGATTATCGGGACCAAGAGGTATTGGTTTCCTTCAATGTGACCCCCAATACCTTGGTAAAAGGTTGGGTCAATGGTAGCAGAGAGGCCGATTGGACGAGTTTTAGTAGCTCAGGGGCCGACCGTGCCTCCATTGGTCAGGAATATGATGGCTCTGGCAATGACAACCAAACCTCCAATCACTGGAAAGGAGATCTCGCTGAAATGATTGTCTATGGAGCCCAACTCAATGATGGCCTCCGGCACCGTGTAGAAACCTACCTTGCTACCAAGTACGGTCTCACGATTCCTGTGGCAAGCCATGTGTATTATGATCATGCTAGCCACCCCAATTCCCTCGTGGGGATTGGACTAGACGCTACCCAATGTCTCAATCATACGGTTTCAAAGAGTGTAATGGATGGTTCGATCCTTCAAGTCGAAAATCCTTCTCAAATAGATCAAAACGAGTATTGGATTGCAGGACATGACAATGGGGCTACCGATTTAGCCAATGCTTCAAACTCAGTCAACCCATTGTTTGCCCGCCGAATGGAAAGAGTCTGGCGTATGCAAGAAACGGGTGATATCGGTACGGTTGATCTCCGCTTTGATCTAAGCGGCTCTGGCTTTGATACTGATCCAAGAAGCTGGGCATTGATTGGCAATAGTAGCAGTGATTTCTCTCTCGGCTTTACCTCCTTTTTTGCAGCGACTAAAACCGAATCAGGTGAACTGGTATTTGAAGGGGTGGATTTGCCTAGCGGTTCCCACTTTACCATTGCCCAATTCGAATATGTAAGTCTCAGTGCCAAGGTATTGCTTAGTGGGCCCTACAACTCAGGAACTGGCCTGATGGATGATGGTCTTAGACAGGCCAATTTGATACCGCTGGCCCAGCCATACACGCCTGGAAGCGGATGGAATCACTTTGATCTAGAATCTACCGAGGAAGCTATTCTGAATGCTTCTAGTGGGCAGGATGCCATAGTTGACTGGATATTGGTTGAGCTGCGAAATACCGTCGATAGCAGTGTGGTCGCAACCCGAGCTGCTCTTTTGCAAAGAGACGGTGATGTAGTGGATGTGAATGGTGAACCTAATCTTTTCTTCCGAGCTCAATCTCCTGGTAACTATTTGATATCGATTAGGCACCGAAATCACCTAGGTGTAATGACTGCTAATTCCTACAGCTTAAGCGAGACGGCTATCTCTATAGATTTTAGCGATACTGGCACAGCAATCTATGGTGTCAATGCACAAAAAAACCTGCCAGGAGGAACCCAAAGAGCCTTATGGGCCGGAAACACGAATGTTGATAATACCATTGTTTTCCAAGGTGGCTTTAATGATGTCACAGGAGTCTTTGTCAAGATACTGACCGCTCCTGATAACACTAGTTTTGCCCGTAATTATGTCTTCAATGG
>CAZHOC010000276.1:4533-6734 GCA_964534295.1 uncultured Bacteroidia bacterium
CGAAGATGTGAATATGGACGGTCAGGTCATTTTTCAAGGAGGAGGCAGTGATAGTAATCCTATCTTTATCAACATATTAACGCATCCTGAAAACACAAGCTTTAGTCGAAATTTTGTGATCACAGAACAATTGCCTTAAACCTATGTCATCGAAGGGAATATTCTGGCTCATTCTTACGCTATGCTTTGTTTTACCCTTAAAAGCTCAGCTCGTAATCAACGAGTTTATGGCCAGTCAAGACAGTATATTGACCGACGGTCAAGGTGATTTTACAGACTGGATTGAGATCTACAACCCTAGTGCGAATCCAGTGGATTTGACAGGCTGGTTTCTGACCGATGATTCGACGAAGCTGGATAAATGGAGTTTTCCCACTCAAATCCTGCCAGCGGGATCTTACCTAATCGTATATGCCTCCGATAAGTATCCCACCAGTTTGGATGCTGCTTTGCATACCAATTTTATTCTTAACAAAGCGGGTGAGTATTTGGCCCTAGTCAAACCTGATTTGAGTCTGGCCCATGCCTATCAAACTTATCCTGATCAGAAAAAATACCATTCCTACGGTCTACTCCCTGGAACCACCGGAGATCCCAATAATTCAGCAAATTCGAGAATTTTAGCCACACCAAGCCCAGGACAAGCCAATAGCGATCCACTTAGCCCAGCCTTAGATTTTTCGGTTGAGAGTCGATACTTTTTTGACCCTTTCAGTGTAACCCTTAGCTCACCTATCATTGGGGCTGATATTCGCTTTACCACTGATGGAACGGAGCCAAACAACAGCTCTTCTTTGTATACAGGTCCCATTAGTATAAGTACCAAGACTACCCTTAAAGCAAGCTTGTTTTATAGTGGTGGAGCTCAGGGTGAAACAGTAGTACATCGCTATTACAAAATGGCCTCCGCCCTACAAACCGTTGATTCTGACCTGCCGATACTTATCATTGATACTGATGGGCAAAGTATCGGGAGCGGCAGTAAAGTTGCCAGCTTTTCTGCCTTGATGGAGCCTAATCAGAGCCTAGGCCGGACCAATTTGAGTGAATTACCCAGTTTTGCGGGTAGAGTCGGCTATCGAATTAGAGGAAGCTCCTCAGGTGGCTTTCCCAAAAAACAATTTAGTATGGAGCTCTGGGACGAGCAGGGCGAGGACCTTCCCGCCCCATTGCTCGATTTGCCAGAAGAGTCTGATTGGGTTCTTTATGCCCCCGGTCGTTATGATCGCTCCCGACTCAACAATATGATCATGTACGATCTCTCCAATCGGATTGGGCGTTACGCACCGCGGACCCGCTTTGTCGAGGTCTACTTGAATACGGGTGGGGGAGAAGTAGACGCAAACGATTATTGGGGGCTCTACATTATCGTTGAAAAGATCAAGAGAGATGGCGACCGAGTCGATGTTGAAAAGCTAGAACCTAACCAAAATAGCTTGCCTGAGATCGATGGTGGTTATATGCTTTCGGTTGACCGTTCGTACGAAGGACAAAACCGCTGGAGCACCAGTCATCAAGGAAATCTCAACCATGTCTATCCTAAGTGGACGGAAATCAGCAATGATCAAAGGACCTATATCCGCAACTATGTGCAGGCCTTTGATGACGCCCTCTATGGAGCCAATTGGACGGATCCTCAATTAGGCTACGCCCAATATTTAGACGTACCCGCATCAATCGATCACCATATCCTCAAATGTATGGCGCATGAAGTGGATATGCTCCGCTTAAGTACTTATATGTATAAGAGTAGGGGCGGCAAGCTCGCCTATGGCCCGGTTTGGGATTTCGACCGTTCTCTCCAATCCACCGATAGTCGCGATAATAATCCCGAAGGCTGGAGTTATTACCGCACTTACACCTGGTGGACTCGCCTGTTTTCTGATCCAGAGTTTGACCTTGCATGGTGGGACCGTTGGTATGAACTCAGACAAAAAGACTTATCGACGGCTAATCTCAACGCATTGATTGATAGTGTAGGCAATTTGGCGGCAGAAGCCGTACAAAGAGATAATAGCCGCTGGTTAAGTAATGGGTACGGCTTTCGCTATGGTGGCTATGCTCAGGAGATTCAAGAGATGAAAAACTGGCTGCAACTTCGTTGTGAGTGGATTGATGGCGAGTTTATTGCGCCTCCAGAATTTAGTCTCAATGGGGGCGTGATTGTGCCCGGATTTGCTTTGACCTTAAGCAATCCTAAT
>CAZHOC010000277.1:0-4815 GCA_964534295.1 uncultured Bacteroidia bacterium
TCAAGGTCAACGAAAAGAACTTCAAGTTTCAAGGCAAGTCAGAGCTCAGTCCTATCCAGATTACCTATCGCACCGATAAGTTTATGCTTCCGATCCGTTTAGGGATGGCCAACGCCAAGGGTGATCAGGATATGATTGTTTATGCTTTTACCCGCAACGGACGTATTGAGACGGCTAATTATCGCACGGTGCCTATTCCTCCCAATTGGGATATCCCCAACGACCTTAGCTCCAGTTTTAGCCCTTTTTACAAGGCTACTTTTGATCGAGCCTGGGCCAATGCTGGTAAAAATGCGGTAATGTTGGAATATGCCTGGGATCTCAGCGGTGTCAATCCTGTAAAGTGTGATCCTTGTAACGGACCTCCGCCCATGTATTATGATCTGCGTGAGGCGGGAGTTGTTTGGCTTAAAGCGACTAATCAGAGTTATACTGGCAATGTATTTATGACTCGCTTGCATGTGCGCTACAATCGCGAGACCTTCCCGCAGGATTTGCAGTTTCAGATCACCCCTTCCAAGGAGAAGTTTCAAGGCCGCTATGTGATGCATCAAATGAATGGCTATAGTGATTTTAGCTGTGATGAGGCGCAAGGCTTTCTCAAAAAAGTTCGTACCCGCCGACAAGACGAAGTCAAGAATCTGGCGATGCTAACAGGTTGGAATACAGATCGCTACAGTAGTTATGTGAGCCAGTATGATCAGTTTATTAAACAGGACTCCAACGGTTATTTTGAGGCATTGCCAGACGAGGACGAGGATGATAAGAATAAGGGCTTTTTATGGTGGTTCACCTTCGGTGGAACGCTACTACTCTTGGCTGCAGCGCCCCTGTTTTATCGTTCCGCGCAGCGGTACCAACTCAAAAGATTGGAGCGCCAATTGGCCTAAGCAAATCGATTTTTAGCTACTCATCATCGGGCAGTAGGACGTTGACACCTGCTGCCCTTTTTGTTATGCTTTAGGGGACGCAAAACCATGCTGCTAGGCAGCCGTAAATCTGTCTAGGGCAATTAGGTAAAATTCCTTATTTTTGGTTCCCTGAATTAAATAGGTCAAAAACGTATGTTTGAGAGCTTACAGCAGAATATAGAAGGTGCTTTTCGTAAACTGAAAGGCCAAGGAAGAATCACCGATGTCAACATCGCCGAAACGCTTAAAGAAATTAGGCGGGCCTTGATTGACGCGGACGTCAATTACAAGGTAGCCAAAGAGTTTACCAATCGTGTTAAAGAAGAAGCCTTAGGGCAAGAGATATTGATCTCTGTTTCTCCAGGTCAATTGATGGTCAAAATCGTACAAGACGAGTTGACCAAATTGATGGGGGGACAGAATGAAGGCATCAGCACAGCCAAGAACCCTCCGACTGTGATATTGATCGCAGGTCTACAGGGGTCTGGTAAGACGACCTTCACGGGTAAGCTAGCGAAACACCTCAAAAGCAAAGGCAAGAATCCTTTGCTCGTAGCTGGTGACGTCTACCGTCCTGCGGCGATCGATCAGTTGGGTGTGCTAGGTGAGCAGGTGAGTGTCGATGTTTATGAAGAACGCGACAACAAAAACCCGGTTGAAATTGCGAAAAACGCCATCAAACATGCCAAGGCAAATGGCAAGGATTTGGTGATCGTGGATACCGCCGGTCGTCTCGCAGTTGACGAGCAAATGATGCGCGAGATCGCCGATGTAAAGTCTGCGATCAACCCTGACGAGATCCTTTTTGTGGTGGATGCCATGACAGGTCAGGATGCGGTCAATACAGCCAAGGCCTTTAACGATCGCTTGAATTTTGATGGGGTAGTGCTCACCAAAATGGATGGTGATACACGTGGTGGTGCTGCGATTTCGATCCGTTCGGTAGTCGAAAAGCCGATCAAATTTATCTCTGCCGGGGAGAAACTAGATGCCTTAGAGCTCTTCTATCCTGAGCGTATGGCCACCCGTATCCTTGGTATGGGTGATGTTGTCTCCTTAGTTGAAAAGGCTCAGGAGCAATTTGATCAGAAGGAAGCAGAACGCTTACAGCGCAAAATCCGCAAAAATGAGCTTGATTTCGATGATTTCCTCTCTCAGATCAAAGCCATCAAAAAGATGGGTAACGTCAAGGACCTACTGGGTATGATCCCGGGTATGGGCAAGATGACCCGTAATCTAGATATCGACAACGATGCCTTTAAGCATATAGAAGCAATTATCTCATCGATGACCAAAGAGGAGCGAGCCAAGCCTCAACTTCTCAATGGGTCCCGTCGTCGTCGCATTGCGACGGGGAGTGGTCGTAGTGTCCGCGAGGTGAACGAATTGCTAAATCAGTTCCAGCAGATGAAGAAGATGATGAAGAAGATGAATGCCGCTGGACGCTCCGGAAAAATGGCTCGTAGTATGAGCCAAATGCAGATGATGCAGCGTCGTCGTCGCTAGTTTTTCGTAGGCGTTTTGAGGCTGGCCAAAGCCGAACTGCAGCATGTAGATTTGAAAAGGTGCGATACCTTTGCGAATTTACATCCTGCAGTTTTTATATATGGCTAACCCTTCAAGCCCTACTACAATGAAACATCTACTTTTTCCTCTTTTATTATTATTTGTGATTCCTTTGATAGCACAAGAGAACCTTTCCTACCAAAAGCCACCAACTGAGATTTTAGAGTTGGTAGATGTACCCCTCGCGCCGGGTGTCATCATGGATAATGCCGCAGAAAACATGATTCTGCTGTATCGCGACAACTACAAAACCCTTGCGGATCTTTCCGAAAAGGAAATGCGTTTGGCAGGATTGCGGATCAACCCCCAAACCAATATTGGGAGCCGTACCACCTATTACAAAAATCTCAAAGTCCAAAAGGTGAGCGGCGGAGAAGCCGTGCAAGTGCAAGGCTTACCTGAGGAAGCCCGTCTTTCTAACTTCAATTGGTCGCCTGAGCAAGACAAAATCGCTTGTACCAACACAGTTGAAACTGGGGTAGAGGTATGGGTGCTAGATTTGGCAAGTGCATCGGTAAGCAAAATTACGGATGCCACCGTCAATGCTAATATGGGTAATCCTATTCGCTGGTTAGATTCCGAAAATCTATTGGTCAAGTTCATCCCAGAAGACCGTAAAGACCTTATCAATACCGCTACTAGCGTTCCCGCAGGGCCAACTATCTCTAAAAGCGAGGGTGCCAAAGCGCAAAACCGTACCTATCAGGATTTGCTCAAAAACAATATCGATGAGCACAACTTTGAGCAGCTTGCTTATGCAGAATTGCACAAAGTCAATCTAGACGGAACTAAAAAGGAGTGGAAAGAAAGCGCCATGTATCGTTCGGTTTCGCTTTCTCCGGATCGTAATTACATTATGATTACGACGGTACACCGTCCTTTTTCTTATATCGTTCCTTATTACCGTTTCCCTCAAAAGACCGTCATTTACGATCTGAGCGGTAAAGAAGTAAGTGTAGTCAATGAGGTGCCCTTGATGGAAGAGATGCCAAAAGGTTTTATGGCGGTTCGTACGGGTCGCCGTGATATGCAATGGCGTAGCGATCGTCCTGCTACCTTGGTTTGGGCCGAAGCCCTCGATGGTGGGGATCCCGAAAAAGAAGTAGAGTATAGAGACGAAGTCTTCCAAATGGAGGCCCCGTTCCGCGATGGAGCGGTCTCCCTAATCAAGACTCAGCAACGCTTTAATAACATTCGCTGGGCAAATGACGAAACGGCTATCGCCACAGACTATTGGTGGAATACCCGTAACCTTAAGACTTATATTTTTGATCCTTCGGACAATAGTAAAACCCCTAAGTTGCTATATGACCGCAACTATCAAGATCGTTATAGCGATCCTGGCAGCTTTGTGAGTAAGCGAAACGAATACGGGCGTGCAGTGCTTGAAATGGACAAAGACAATCTGTTTCTCATGGGAGCAGGCTATACGGCTGAAGGACAGTTTCCTTTTATTGACAAGCTCAGCCTAAAGAGCCTAGAAACCAAGCGTTTGTATCAGTCAGAGTATACAGACAAGCGTGAGAGTTTAAACTCTGCGATCGACATGAAAAAAGGAGAAATCCTTGTTCGTATCGAGTCGCCAACTGAGTATCCAAACTACTACATCCGTAACATCAAAAAAGATGATCTGCAACAGGTAACGGCCTTTGCCAATCCATTTAAGAGCCTACAAGACGTCCACAAAGAGGTGATCAAATACAAGCGTGATGATGGCCTAGAGCTTTCTGGAACACTTTATCTACCCGTTGGCTATGATATGGAAGCCAAGGAAAAGATGCCGATGATCATGTGGGCCTATCCACGTGAGTACAAGGATAAGAATAGCGCTTCTCAGTCTACCTCTAATCCGAATAGCTTTATTTACCCATATTATGGCTCTATGGTCTATTGGGTTACCCGTGGCTATGTAGTCTTGGACAATGCGGCATTCCCGATCATCGGAGAAGAAGATGATGAGCCTAATGATACCTTCATTCCGCAGCTGGTGGCCAATGCCAAAGCTGCTATCGATGCTGTAGATGAGTTGGGTTATATCGATCGTGATAAAGTTGCTGTGGGAGGTCACTCTTATGGTGCCTTTATGACCGCTAATTTGTTGACGCACTCTGATCTATTTGCGGCGGGAATCGCGCGTAGTGGGGCTTATAACCGTACTTTGACGCCATTTGGCTTCCAGAGTGAGGAACGCACCTATTGGGAGGCGCCTGATGTTTACAATACTATGTCGCCTTTCATGCATGCGGATAAGATGAAGACGCCGCTCTTGCTGATCCACGGTGAGGCGGATAACAATTCTGGTACTTATCCGATGCAGAGTGAACGTTATTTTAATGCC
>CAZHOC010000277.1:4851-6733 GCA_964534295.1 uncultured Bacteroidia bacterium
CTACCAAAAGAAAGTCATGGCTACGCCGCCAAAGAATCTATCCTACACCTACTGTGGGAACAGGATCAGTGGCTTGAGAAATACGTGAAAAATCGTATGGTCGAAGAGCCTGAGAATAAATAATCGATTCTGATTGAAATAGAAAGGCCGGTAGATCATAAGATTGTCTACTGGCCTTTTTTCTGCTTCGCAGAACGCTTCATCTCTATAGATGTTTCTACAGGCTCAACAGGACAATTTGGCGAATTTCATCCTTCTTTTGTCTTCCTGAGCCCCGCCGAAGGATCTATTTTATGCTTCCCGCTCTTCGTAGAACGCTTGATCATATCGTGTGGCATGCATGCCACACCTACAAGGATCGGTAGAGGCGGCATGCATGCCGCCTCCATAAAAAACGGCCCTGAAGTTTTTCACCTCAAGGCCGCTATTTATATCTAATCCGGAAAGTCTACATCATAGCGCCTTCCATCATTTTTTCACGTAAAGCCTTGATTTCATCCGAGCGGATATACTCGTTGAATGGCAAGTAGCGATCGATCACGCCGTTTGGTGTCAATTCGATCACTCGCGTAGCGATGGAATTCATCAACTGCTGGTCATGAGAAGTAAAGAGGATATTGCCTTCATACTCCTGCATACCTTTGTTGAGCGCCTGAATCGACTCAAGATCGAGGTGGTTAGTAGGCTCATCCATGAGGATAAAGTTTGGATGCTTAAGCATAACCTTAGACATCATACAGCGTACTTTTTCACCCCCAGAGAGTACACTAGACTTTTTGTGCACTTCTTCACCAGAGAAAAGCATACGTCCTAAGAAGCCACGGATAAACTGCTCATCAGCTTCGCCCCCTTCGGGTGCATACTGCCAGAGCCAGCTTACGAGATCCATATCTTGGGCCCCGCTAAAGTATTCATCGTTTTCGTTGGGGAGGTAATCGTGAGTGATCGTCTGCCCAAACTCAAATTTGCCAGAGTCTGCCTCTAGTTCGCCAGCCAATATCTCAAACAGAGCGGTAACCGCTCCAGTGGTTCGACTGTAGAACGCAATCTTCTCGTCGCGGTTGACGGAGAAAGAAATGTTCGCGAAGAGCGTAGTACCATCATGGGCCTTCTTGCTTAGCTTCTCTACTTCCAAAATCTGGCCGCCAGCTGGACGATCAGCGGAAAAAGAGATGTAAGGGTATTTACGGCTAGATGGCTGGATTTCCTCTAGATTAAGTTTCTCCAATGCCTTCTTACGACTAGTCGCTTGCTTTGACTTGGCAGCGTTAGCAGAAAAGCGTTGGATAAACTCTTGGAGTTCCTTACGCTTTTGCTCCATCTTTTTATTCTTATCGGCAAGCTGTCGGGCCATCAATTGGCTAGACTCATACCAGAAAGTATAGTTGCCGGTAAAGAGACGTACTTTTTGGAAGTCGATATCGACGATATGGGTACAAACCATATCAAGGAAATAGCGGTCGTGAGAAACCACAATTACCGTATTACGGAAGTCGGCCAAGAAGTCAGCTAACCAAGTAATGGATTCTGCGTCAAGGTCGTTGGTAGGCTCATCAAGGAGAAGTAAATCTGGATCACCAAATAGCGCCTGTGCGAGCAAAACCTTTACTTTTTCTGCTCCGCTCAAGTCTTTCATCTGGCGGTAGTGGAGATCTTCTTTGACACCGAGATGGCTCAGCAGTTCTGCGGCATCGCTATCGGAAGTCCAACCCCCCATCTCACCAAATTCGGTTTCGAGCTCCGCTGCGCGTAGGCCGTCTTCCTCGGTGGCTTCAGGATCCATGTAGATGGCATCCTTTTCCATCATGATGTCATACATTTTCTTATGACCCATGATGACAGTGGTGAGAACTTGTTCTTCTTCGTACTCAAAGTGATTCTG
>CAZHOC010000278.1:0-6729 GCA_964534295.1 uncultured Bacteroidia bacterium
ACAATCCCTTCTTCACCATTGGGGGGAGCACGCCTGATTTAGTTTCCATATTCAACCGTCGCGTTCGGCTGAAAGCCAACCGCATGCCCGACATCAAAAGCGGAGTCGTAAGTCCTGAACAAGTAGCTTTTTACAATGGCATCCTGCAACATTTTGAGGTTGACCGGATTTTCCATACTTCTGACTTCTTTCACACGGAAACGCAGCTGATTTCGCAAAGGCTAACAGATATATTTGGAGCCGAACGCATTAGTCGGGGCTTTTTCGTGGCGCATGTCTTCTTAGAATTATTGCTGGACAAAATTCTCATAGACCATGACCGCGGTCTTGCCGACACATATTATCGTCATCTCGAAGAGGTTGGCGTCAAAGAGGTAGCCCGCCTTACTCAATGGGCGGTGCAGCAAGACATCCCTCGCTATGAAGGCTTTTTTGGCCGCTTTTTAGACCGCAAATACTTATACCATTACGCCGATTGGCAGGAGGTCATTATCGTACTTCGCCGCATTTTGATGCGGGTAAGTATTCACCGTTTTGAATACCTGCACAGCCCACGATTTTTGCAGTTCGCCCATGAATATGAGGCGGAACTTACAAGCCGTTGCTTCGCGGCCTTCGAAGACTTCCAAAAGACTCTACGATCCAAATAGGCTCTCCAACGGTCAAAACCACTGTTTGAGCGGGGGTATTTTTTTGTCTCCTTTTTCGTTTATCTAATGGAACCATTTTTGTAGTGGTAATATCGAATCACATCTACTGACGTTCTTTCTTACTCAATTCGCGTCTCCTCAAAGCCATTTGATGTTATAGGAGGCTCTTTTTAAATCTTCGAATTCGGGCGATACTCGCTAATTTTGACGTATGAATATGACGTATAGGTTTCTTATGCTTCTTGCCTTGGTGGCGATCTCTTCTGGTCTGCTTGCACAGGACCCGACGGTTGAGCCTTCCCAGGAAACCAATGCCCCTAAGTATAGCAATGAATTTTTGCGCATCGGTGTCGGTGCTCGCGCTTTTGGTATGGGTAATGCCCAAGTTGCCATAGCCGAGGACGTTACCGCAGGTTACTGGAATCCTGCTGGTCTGGCTTCGCCGAACGCTATCCAATATCCAGAGGTGTCGCTCATGCATGCCTCTTATTTTGCCAATGTAGCTCAATACAGTTATTTGGGTTTCTCCATGCCAGTCGATTCTTCGGCCAAACGCTATTTCAGCGCGACACTGATTCGACTTGGCGTAGATGAGATTCCCAATACCCTCAATTTGATTGAGCCTGATGGTACGATCAACTATGACAATCTTGAGAGCTTCTCTGAGTCTAGTTTCGCGGCCCTCTTTTCTTATGCCTGGGTTCCTGAGGCGATTCCAGGTTTGAGCTTAGGTACCAACTTCAAAATCGTTTATCGTGGGGTCGGTCGCTTCGCGAACGCTTGGGGCTTTGGGCTCGACCTCGCAGCTCGCTACAAAATCAAAAACTTTTCTGCAGGTATCAATGTTACCGATATCACCAATACGATTAACGCCTGGACGTTTAATACCGAGACTTTTGAAGATGCTTTCATCAGAACGGGCAATACAGTCCCGCAAAATTCTATCGAGTTGACACGTCCTTCGGTTCGTACAGGTATAGGGTATGATTTTAAACTAGCCAAACGCATGTCATTATTGGTAGCGCTTGACGGAGACCTTTACTTTGATGGTAACCGTTCCAGTGCACTGGTATCAGGAGGAGGAGTCAGCCTTGAACCAAGAGGAGGCCTAGAACTCGCTTGGCTAAACCGCAACTATCGCAAAGTCGCCTTTGTACGTGGCGGCTTTTACAATATCCAAAACCTAACCAACGAAGACGGTCAAGAAGCCCTAGGCATTTTCCCTACCGCTGGTTTGGGCTTTCTAGTCAAAAACTTCCAGATAGACTACGCACTCGCCAATATCGGAAGCATTACAGGATCGCTTTATACACATGTTGTCTCACTGAAATTTCACGTTCAGTAAGCTAGCAGACGTTGCAATCCTACAATTATTATAAAATTCACTACATCAAGCATTTTTGGTTGAACGTATGAAAAAATATATCGCACTCGCCTTTAGTCTCTTTCTCTTACCCCTGATTAGTAGGGGTCAGCCTTTTGATTATGGCAATAATTGGTACGCAAATGATGCTGATCAAACCTACATCAAGTTTGTAGTTAAAGAAGACGGCATTTATAGGGTTACTGCACAGGACCTTTCTAATGCAGGTTATGATCTATCAGGGGTTAATCCTGATTTTTTGCGCTTAATCTACAGAGGCAAAGAAGTGCCCATATACGTTAGTAAAGCGGGAGGCGCGCTAGGTTATCTGGAGTTTTATGGTACCCACAACGACGGGGCG
The DNA here is from genome assembly GCA_964534295.1 of uncultured Bacteroidia bacterium. Classification (GTDB taxonomy): domain Bacteria; phylum Bacteroidota; class Bacteroidia; order J057; family J057; genus JBCAWW01. The sequence goes on from CAZHOC010000278.1 coordinate 2,375, forward strand.
ATCGATTCGATCATGTATCGTGATCCGGTTACCGGTCTACACCGTCCTAATCTTCAGCCAAACGATAACTTTAGCATCTTCACTGAAGAATCAGCTTACTTTTTGACTTGGGATAACGGCACCTTCGGCTCCCGTTATTTCAGTAATTTTGACCCTACCTATTCGCTTTACAACGCTGAACCATACATTCGTTATGAGTCTCGCCTAGAATATGAGCCTGAGTCGGCGAACTCAGAGTACATCCGCGGTGGTGGTGGGCAGTTTGATTCTTTCTTCACGCTAAATTCTGACTATGTTACGGGTGAAGGTTATATGAGTAAGGAAAGCTTTGGCTTTGCCGATCCCGTAACCATTACAGTTCCTACTCCCAATCCTGCCAATACTGGCAATCCTCACGAAGTAAAAACACGGGTTTTTGGACGGAGCAACTCTCCTCACTTCCTTAAAGTGCTGATGGATGGCGACCAGAGCAATCCAGTAGTAGATACCACTATCAACGTAAGTTCTGTTTATGTTAGAACCTATACTCGCGAATACAGCAAAGTCATTACTGACAATACAGACCTAACTTTTGAGGCCTTAAGATCTCCTGTAGATAACAATAACCTCTGTTGGTCTTCTATCAAATACGATCGTCTCACTCAATTTGACGGTGATAGCAGTGTTTGGATCAGAGATTTTAGCAAAGGCTCTAAGGCTTACTTCCGCATGGACAATGTAGGAGGTCAAGATTCAGTTTGGGTCTACGACTTGAAGAATAAGTTCCGCAACATCGGTGTAATGGATCAAAACAGCGGACGCGTAATTGTGCAAAACTTTGGTGGTAGCAGAGATCTTTTCTTCACTACTGATAACGGTATTCGCAAACCCGAAATTGAAGACGCGAAGCTCAACAAGCTTTTTGATCCAAACGGTGGTGCAGAATTTGTCATCATCGCACACAGAGATTTAAGTGCTTCTGCCGAAGCATACCGTCTTTACCGTGATACCGCCACCGTTACTCCTTTGAGTGCGCGCGTGGTTTACACAGATGAAATCTATGACGAATATGGATATGGTTCGATTACCCCTTGGGCAATCAAACGTTTCTGTAAAAACGCACTTGATACTTGGACGGTAAAGCCCAAATATTTCCTCCTTTGGGGTAAGGGTTATAACCGTACTCGCAGAGTTAACAACGTGCCATTTGTGCCTACCTATGGCTATCCAGCCACAGATTACGAGTTTATCGCTCACTTCCAACAAAATAGTACCCAAGTCAAGCCAGAAGCTTCCATAGGTCGAGTCAATCTATTTGACAATGATCAAGGCTTCGATTACCTCGCTAAGGTTGATGAACATGAGCATACTCCTTGGCAATCATGGATGAAAGAAGGAGTATTCCTCGGAGGAGGTGGTACCGAAGGCGAGCAAAATGCCATTTCAGGCGCCTTCAACTATATGATCGACGTTTTTGGTGATGATCCTTTTGGCGGGGAAGCCCACTACTTCCAGAAACGTAGTTCTTCCGTATTACTGGATCCTTCTACCGCTTCTTATCACGATCAGATTTCCGGTGGCGTTTCGGTCATTCACTTCTTTGGGCACTCCACAAGTAATATCCAAGATATCTCGATTCGAGAAGCCCAAGAGTATACCAATATCTCCCGTTACCCCCTTATGATCGCTATGGGATGTTATGGTGGGGACTTTACGGTTGGTGGCTCAAGTTTTGGTGAACGTTGGCTCGTAGCCGACAAAAGAGGATGTATTGGATATCTAGCAAACTCCAGTGCAGGTTACCTTAACCCACTCAGAGATTATTCTAGAATTTTTTACCCCAAGGTTTATAATTCAATGCTAGGAACGCCAATTGGCGATATCCTGCGCGAAACCTTGACCTCCTATACAGACTCTTTGATCGGTATCCAATACCGCAATCATGGTCGTCAGATGAATTTACAAGGCGATCCAGCGGTAGTGGTCTACTTCCCAGAACGCCCAGATCTCGCCATCGAAGAAAGCGGCATCTATTTTACCCCTGAGAACTTCACGGCTCAGGATGATTCCTTCAAAATCAATGTCATCGTAGAAAATCTTGGCTTGGTTACGGAGGACAGCTTCCGTATGACCATTCGCCAGCGCCTACCAAATGGCAACTATTTCTACCATCCGGATACAGATTATCCTATGGTGAGATTTAAAGACACCCTCACGGTTACCCTAAATAATCCTGTAGGAAATGAGTTAACGGGTCAAAACTTTTTTGAAGTATTTGTTGACGCCAAAGGCGCCATCACAGAATATAGAGAAGACAACAACCGAGTTACCATTAATCGGGTGGTACCGGGTAATATCCCTGCGATCCTAGCTCCCTTAGAGTTTGCCATTGTAGGTGAGTCGCAAGTTTCATTGCAGGCTTCCGCCTTCTTTATGACCCGAGACGAAGACGTTGGCTATGTATTTGAGATTGATACCACCGACTTTTTCAACTCGCCACTAAAAGCCTCTTCCGGCGTATTACAAGGTTCAGCCACTTTCGCCTCATGGGATGTTCCTTTTACACTGCAAGACAGTACTGTTTATTTCTGGAGAGTACGCTTGGCGGATGTAAGCCCTCGAGTTTGGGGACAGTCTTCCTTCAAATATATCGCAAATCGCTCCGGTTGGGCGCAGGCTAAACTGCCTCAATTTGTCAAAAACGAAACTCAATCTGTAGAGGTCGATAAAATCCAAAGACAATGGAGCTTTGGTAACTTTGGGGTGGAGTATGAAGCCTTTACACGAAATACTACCAATCAATCCTTTGTTTACTCCATCAATGGTTCACTAGAGGTGGATTTGGCCCTAAACAATGTGAGTAACAATGGGGTCGCATGGGTCATCATTGATCAATTTACCCTGCAACCGACCTTTATCCAGCAAAATTTTGGTAAGGTAGGCTTTGCCGCCAGTCCGGGTAATCTTTACCAGCTCAAGGACGCCATCGGCAATATGAGGCAAGGCGATTACATCATAGTGAGTAGCCACTTCAATCCAAGGGTACAGCTCTGGCCTGATGATGTATTCAATTCTTTGGCTTCTGTTGGTGCCTCCCAAAATATAAAGCTACTCCAAGACGGAGATCCATTCATCTTGTTTGGTCGTAAAGGCTATCCCAACTCTGCCGTTGAAGTATACACCCCCAACTCTGATGACAAACTCCTCATCAACAATGTACTCCTAGCCAATTCTGCCGCAGGGGCTATTACCTCTCCCCGAATTGGTCCTGCGCTTGAGTGGGATGAAATGTTTTGGGATTGGGAAACAGTAGATCCATTGCCTGATGAGGAAGCAGATGTTTCAATCTATGCGGTTCGCCCTAATGGCACCGACTCTCTCTTCCTCCAAAATCTGGATGTGGGGACCTTTGATCTGAGCGGCTTAGACGCCGAACGCTTCCCCTATTTGCGCCTAGAAGCACAAGTAAAAGATTCGGCTCGCCGGACGCCTCCTCAGCTCGACAATTGGCATGTCGTTTACACCCAAGCTGGTGATGCAGTAGTGGATCCATTGACCAATTTTGACTTCCAATCTGATACACTCTACGAAGGACAAGATGTTTTCCTCCACATGGCAGCCAAAAACATCTCCAATGTCCAGCTAGATAGCATGGATGTTCTTATCTCATTAGAACGTTCTGATCGCTCGCGACTCATTTTAGACACCCTGCGCATAGCGCCATTAGTCCCCAATGGACCATCTATCGAATTTGAATATGGTTTCAATACGCTTAATAAGGATTTGGATGGAAATACGCTCCTGATTGTTCAACTCAATCCAACAGAAGAACAACCTGAGCAGCATTATTTCAACAATCTTTATGTGCAGCCATTCTACGTATTCGTAGATAAGCTCAATCCCATCATGGATGTAACCTTTGATGGCAAGCATATTATTGACGGCGATTATGTGTCTCCCCAACCGGAGATCATCATCGAAGTAAATGATGAGAACCCCTTCATTGCAGTAGAAGACTCAAATGCTTTTGAGTTATACTTCAAACGGGGTACCACTGCGGCGACCAGTTTTGAGCGAATCTTTATCTCCGATAATCGCGTCGAGCATATCCCGGCTCAAATGCCAGAAAACAAAGCGCGCTTATACTTCTACCCAGGCAAAAATTTCAAATTGCCCGATGGAGAATATACCATACGCGTCCAAGGCCGCGACCAGAAAGGTAATGCCTCAGGCTCAGGAGAAAACTTCTACGAAATTACCTTCCGTGTAGAAAATCAGCAGTCGATCACCCAGGTGCTCAACTATCCGAATCCATTCTCTTCTTCTACTCGCTTTGTCTATACCATCACTGGATCTGAAACACCAGAAGTTTTCCA
>CAZHOC010000279.1:0-6724 GCA_964534295.1 uncultured Bacteroidia bacterium
GCGTTCGGCGGAGCCGGTAAAAACGGAAAATGAAAAGCCCAAAGCCCAGAGTTTATCAGATTTACTCAACCTCAAAAGCGAAAAAGGCAAGGTCGAATTGGTAGTGAAGCGAGACGCGATTCTGTATATCAAGTCGGAGGACAATTATGTGTCAGTTTATCATCTGGTAAATGAGGAAGTAAAGAAGAAGTTGATCCGGACTTCTCTCAAAAATATTACCCAAGAGCTAGCTGCTAATAGCCTGATCAGAGTGCACCGATCTTATATGATCAATCCCGACAAAATCGTCCAAATTGAACCCAGCAAAGACAGTTTTAAGATAGGTTTAGCGGGGCTTGAAGACACTAAGATCCCAGTCTCCTCTACCTATAAAAAGAACCTATTGGCTCTTAGACCCGAATTAGCTTTCTGATTCACCCCAAATAGAGCGAGTTTACCCCATTTTATTGCGTAGAGGCCTCCAATTGCCTTCTTTGGGGGCAATCAACAATTTCAATACTCGCTATGCTTAAATCTAAAATTGGGGTAGTATTCCTATGGGGAACCCTAGTATCTCTCGGCTTTTTTGCTTGTAAAACTGACTCCGCCATGGCGGAAAGTAAGTATACCCAAACCCTTACTTTTTCCCCAGGACAGGAGGACCAAATTCGTATCGCCTGCATAGAGGCAGAAGACAATACCCTAATCCAATTGGAGGCAGGTATTTATGAATTTGAAAAGCTTTCATTGCAAGGACCACTCAACAATATTGGCATCGTCGGCAAAGGCAAAGAAGAGACTATTTTTGACTTCGGTAAGCAAGCGAGTGGGGGAGAGGGCTTTAGAGTGGAGAACGTCAATCAGCTATTGATCCAAGACATTCAATTTAGAGAGTCGAAAGGCGATCTGCTTAAGATCAAAGAGGGCAAAGACATTGACCTCATTGGCGTAGCGACTGTTTGGGAAGGGGAACCTGAAATTTCTAATGGTGGCTATGGCATTTATCCGGTGCTATGCGAAAATGTAGTAATCAAAGATTGCTATGCTAGAGGGGCCTCAGATGCTGGCATTTATGTGGGTCAGACCAATAGAGCGCTTGTCAGCCATAGTTTGGTTGAGTATTGTGTCGCCGGTATCGAAATCGAAAATACTTTGGACGCTGAAGTCTGGGAAAACGAAATGCGCCACAATACAGGCGGCCTATTGATTTTTGATCACCCTGGTTTGAAGTATGATGGTAAGAATACCAAGGCCTTTCACAATAACATCCACGACAACAACTACCGCAATTTTGCGCCTGCAGCGAACTCAGCAACTGGGGTAGGCAATTTGGCGCCAGGTACGGGTATTCTGATTCTCAGAACGTCAGATGTAGAAGTCTACGAAAACACTATCACTAACAATAATACCATGTCAGTGGGCGTCATTAGCTACGCTACGGTGGATCCCAAAATCTTTGAAAACAATCCTGCTTTCTTCCCAAACCCGCAAAATGTTCACATCCACAACAACACCTATGGAGAGAGAGGAGCGTTCCCCGAAGGGGCCTACGAACACGAACTCGCTCAGCTCGTCGTGCAACTTCATGAAAACATCAAGGCAGTAGATCCTAGCCAAGAGCGCATCCAGCATATCCTGTTCGACGGTATTGTGGTCGGGGAAGGGGATAATCCTCATAACCTTTGCATAGACGAAGCCGAAACCGTCAGCTTCCTCAATATGGATGTAGCCAATGGTTTTGCCAGTCCAAGCAAGGATAGAAGCGCTTTTATTTGTACCGCACAGTAATTACATCCCTAGACTCCATAGCAAATGAAATATATAGCAGTAACGATATTAGGCCTAATTATTTGGGTCGCGAGTTGCTCGGTTCCGACGCCTCAGCAAACGGTGCAGAGCTTTAAATTCTTGGCTAAGCTATCTGAGTACGAATTTTTTCAAGGAGAGCTAGCTGAGCTAAAGGCTAGTGAACAGGTTTTTCCTTATGAGCTAAATAGCACGTTATTTACCGATTACGCCTACAAGAAACGCTTCATTTATTTACCAGAGGGTAGCAGTCTGACTTATAAGGACGGAGGTTTGCCCGAGTTTCCAGAAGGGGCTTACATCATCAAAAACTTCTACTATCTCCACAATGAGTCTCAACCAGAGCTAGGCAAACGCATGATAGAAACTCGCCTGCTTTACAAATCGGCCAAAGAGTGGAAAGTCGCTTCTTACATCTGGGATGAGGCCCAAAAAGATGCGGATTTGGCGCTTTTAGGAGGAGAAACGGAAGTGAGTTGGATTGATAAAGCCGGCAAAAAACGCGATATCCTGTACACCATTCCAGATAAGAATGATTGTAAGAGCTGCCACAAATACAGTGGAGAGGTAGCACCCATCGGACCCAAAGTGAGAAACCTAAATCGTGCTGCCATAGGGCAGGGTGAAGCGATTGGGCAATTGCAACTTTGGGAGCAAAAGGCTTGGTTGACAGGCTTGCCCGCTGACCACGCCGCTATCGATCGCTTGCCAGCTTGGGAAGATGAATCACAAAGTTTGGATAATCGTGCTAGAGGCTATTTAGAAATCAATTGTGCGCATTGCCATAATCCTCAGGGGCCAGCCAATAATACAGCGCTAAACCTCAATATAAATGAAACGGATCCGCACAAACTTGGCTTTATGAAAGGCCCCGTTTCAGCGGCTCAAGGTTCCGGAGACTTACGTTACGATATTGTACCTGGCGATGCAGAAGCCTCTATTTTATGGTTTCGCATGAATAGTGTCGAAACCGGTATCGCCATGCCAGAGATTGGGCGTAGCCTCATTCATGATGAGGGGGTGAGTCTGATCAAGGACTGGATTGACGAGATGGAGTAGGGGAGCCGCTTCGCGGAACGCTTATCTCGATTTGTTGAAGTTTTGAATAGTGGAAGTTTTGATTGAAAATACTTGGAAGCATATAAGTCTTCTACTAATTCATACAAGGACAAGCGTTCTGCGCAGCAGTAGCTACACTCAAGACCTAGCAATCTAGATTTCTTGCTTGTAATTAATGAGGCAGAGAAATAACGAATTTGTGTACTAATTTTCCTTCCCTAAAGCATTACACTGCTTTATCGCTATAATTTTGCTTAAATTATAGTTACTAACGTAAAGCTACTACTTTGAAACAACTACTATTACTATTGCTTTTGGCGATGCCAGGGCTGCTATTTGCTCAAGTTACCCAAACGATTAGAGGAAAAGTCATCGACGTTGACACTCAACAACCCTTGGTGGGAGCCAGAATTTTTGTTGAGGAAGACGGCATCCAAATCGGAACCTTGAGTGATGAAAAGGGGCAATATCGCCTAGAAGAAGTCCCCATTGGTCGCCGTACGATTAAATGTACCTATAGCGGCTATCTCAATTTTGTGTCAGATCCGATTGTACTCAATAGTACCAAGGAATTGGTCGTAGAGATCAAAATGACCGAAAATATTGGCGAAACTACTACCGGAGAGGTATTGATTACAGCTCGCGATTATCCTACAAAAGCCGTCAATGAGCTTTCTGTAGTCAGTACGCGCTCTTTCAACGCAGAAGAAACAGAGCGCTACGCAGCCTCGGTCAATGATCCAAGCCGGATGGCGCTCTCACTTCCGGGCGTACAGCAAGGCGGAGACGAAACCGAAAATGACATCATCATCCGCGGAAATTCTTCCTATGGCGTACTCTGGCGCCTAGAGGGCATTGATATTCCCAATCCCAACCACTTTGCCCGTCCTGGTACCTCGGGTGGGGGCGTGACGGTATTTAGCGCCCAGCTGCTTGACCGCTCAGATTTTTCTACAGGAGGTATGCCAGCAGAATATGGCAACGCCATCGCGGGTGCCTTTGACGTGCACTTTCGCAAAGGGAATATGGAAGAACGTGAGTACCGGATCAAATTGGGTCTATTAGGACTTGATTTTGCGACCGAAGGCCCAATTTCTCAAGGGCGTGCATCCTACCTTGTCAACTATCGTTACTCTACCTTGAGTGTGCTCAATGATCTTGGGTTTAACCTGGTCGGTGAACGTGTAGACAATGATTTTCAAGACTTGTCCTTCAATCTTGCTTTCAATAGCAAAGATGGGCGCTCACAAACCACATGGTTTGGTATTGGCGGCTTGAGCCGTGAGCGTTATCGTCCGGTGGCTGTCGCTACAGAAAGAGACCCTAATCGTAACGATCATTGGGAAGACCGTGATCGCGTCAGCAATATGGGCGCCTCTGGTATCACGCATACCTATCTGGTCGACGAAAAGTCAGTACTCAAATTGGTCGTAGCCGGTATGTATGGGCAAATCAATTATGATTATGATACCTTAGACATGAACGACAATCGCTTTCGCTATAATACCGAGCGATATGAGGATTCTCGATTAGCTGCCTCTGTGAGTTATGTGCGGAAGTTTGATGCTAAGACTCGCCTTAAAGCAGGCATCTTCTTTAATCAAATCTTCTTCAGCTTTTACCGACAGAGCTTACCGAGGAGCCCGCTTAATGATTTGACACAGGTAGAATTGGATAGAGCTATCTCGGTAGAAGGGGATGGGCAAACTCAAACTTTCCAGACCTATGCGCAGCTAAGCAGGCAATTGACTGAGAAGCTCAAACTCAATGTGGGAGCGCATTTTCTGTTCTTAAATCTCAACAAGACCTTTGAAATAGACCCGCGGGTCTCCCTCCAATATGTGCCAGACCGTAAACAGACCATATCGGTAGCATATGGGATCCATAGTCAGATTTTGCCTCTGGGGCAATACTTCTACGCCCAACAGGACACCACTCCTACGGGGGAAACAGTTACCAGTTTGCCCAACTTTGAGCTGGATATGATCCGCTCTCATCATGCGATATTAGCTTACAACTATCTCTTTGGTAAGAGCTTAAGGGTAGGAGTAGACGTCTACTTACAACGCTTATATCAAGTGCCAGTGCGTACTGATGTAAATTCCACTTGGTGGATGCTCAACAATCAAAGTGGCGTAGCCACCGATCCATTGGTCAATGATGGCAAGGGCCTTAATTATGGAGCGAATGTGTTTTTAGAAAAAATCTTCTCTGGAAATATCTTCTTCTTATTGACGGCCTCTCGCTTTGAGTCTCAGTTTGAATTAGCGGACGGAAGAGTATTTGATACTCGCTTTGGAACCCGTTTTGGTTCTAGCATTACCCTTGGTAAAGAATGGACCTTTGAAAAAGGATCCGTATTGCAGGCCGGTTTTAGAACGATGTTCAATGGCGGCTTCCGATATACGCCTATCACCCAGATCGAAGATCCTAATGAGCCTGGAAGAATGATCTATATTTCTGATCAGGATCGTATCAATGAAGATCAGGTAGGACCCTATTTCCGTACGGATTGTCGGATTTCCTACCGAGTCAATAAGCCTAAATTTGCCTCTGTATTGTCCTTAGACGTCCAAAATGTTTTAAACAGAAAAAATCCCCGATCAATAAGCTGGGACGCTTCGACCGGGGACATTCGTTTCAATCGCCACAACGGAGGATTGATACCTGTGTTAAGTTATCGGATAGATTTTTAGTGTACTTAGTAGCAAGTATTTAGTATTAAGTACTTAGTAGAAAGTATTAAATGGAGTAAATCAATTCTTTGTTCTAAATACTATATACTTGCTACTTAATACTAGATTAATTTGCGTCGATCAATGAGCCAGAACCACTGACTTGGCTGTTGATAGAAGGGCTACCTTTGTACTTGACAGAGCCGCTACCACTGATGGTAACATTGAGGGTGTCAGAAACAGTAACTTCCATGTCCCCAGCGCCAGAGACCTTGAGTTCCGCGGTAGCGGCCATCAAATCAAAAGCTTCTACATTACCAGAACCAGAGATTTTAAAATCTAGATCACTGGCAGTACCCGCTAGGATTACATCTCCAGAACCTGAGATGCGGCCATCAATATCTGTAGCAGAAAGATCTAGGTCGAGATCACCAGAACCGCTAATTTTTAGTTCGATATCTTGAGTTTGGATAGGAGCGGTACCTAACATGCTACCAGAACCAGAAATGGCGAGGTATTCTACATCTGGTAAAGAGATATCAAAGACAACGTCTGAATTCAAAACACATAGGTTGTCAGCGTCAATGACTAGGATACTATCGATAACCTCAACTTCAATTACATCAAGGAGATTTTGGCTACCATTGGCAACGACCGAGACAGTAGGGTCTTGCGTGATATTGACATCACCCGGGAAAGAAAGCTTTACTCCCACAAAAGGATCCGCAATGGTAAAAGTCTCTGTTCCGACCGTATTGTCTGCATTGATACAAGGAAAATCGTCTAGGAAACAACCGGTCAATAGAGAAGAGCCGGCAAACATAATGGCCATCAGCCAAGCAAAACGTGTGTTCATAAGATTCGGTTTATGATATGGTTTGTTTATTGTTCGCTCTTATGACACCGCTTCACGGAACGCACCCTTACTTTTTTTTCAAAAAAGCTTTGTAAATTTCCTATCTGCCTAAAAACCAGTTATTTATGAGTGATTGTTTTTTGTTAGACCGCTTCGCGGAACGCTCATTTTTGTCTATTTTTAGTAGGAATATTTGCGGAGATAAGCGTTCTGCGAAGCGGTAAAAGAAAAAAAATATGCGCGGCTATCAGGTACTAGAAGGCAAAAAATCGAGCTATGCAGCACGCAAAGCTGGCAATATGGCGATGATGATTACGGGAGGAGTCTTGATCCTATTTATGCTCCTAAT
>CAZHOC010000280.1:0-6720 GCA_964534295.1 uncultured Bacteroidia bacterium
GGAGACATGGGTTGCCATTTGATTGACCCGCCCTTTAGAGTCCTAGGCTTAGGCTATCCGACAGAGGTAGAGTGTAGCGTAGGGCAGGTATTTACTAGAGATTGGACACCTGAGTACATCCCTGGTGGTTGTCCGCCTTCGTCGAACGTTCAGGTCAAGTTTCCGGCTACGGACAAAAATGATAGTGAAGTGACTTTGGTTTGGAATGATGGCGACATACGTCCTTGCCATCCAGCCTTGACCACAGCCGATGATTATCTCGGTTCGCCAGACAGCGGTAACGGAGTCATCATGATAGGTACCAAAGGTATTATGACTTGTGCGACCTATGGCCGTAATCCACGCCTATATTTACCAGGCGAAGAAGTGCAGACTATGCCTAAGGATTATGATGGAGGCTACAGCTTACACAAAGCACCAGAACATGGGCATCAGATCTACTGGACAGAGGCCTGTAAAGCAGGTTATATGAGCGAGGAGCACAAAGCCTTGACTTCTTCCTTTGATTATGCAGGACCGCTTACAGAGACTGTTTTGATGGGTAATATGGCCATACGCAGTTATCAGCAGGCAGTTAATGCCAATAATCGTCGTTCCTTCCCTGGGCGTAAACGCTTGCTTTGGGACGGAGACAATATGAAAGTAACGAATTACGATGCCGCCAATGAATTTGTGGGGCGTAAGTACCGCGAAGGTTGGAAGCTTGTTTAGTAAAGCTTAAACATAAAAAAACGCCAGTCTGTAAATAGACTGGCGTTTTTTATCATTTTAGTTAGGCTAGAAATAATCTTCGGGGTCCATATGTAAACCGTCTTTGATTACTTCATAATGCAGGTGTGGGTTAGTACTTCTACCTGTAGTACCCACAAAGCCAATGGTATCGCCTTCTACGACAATATCTCCTAGCTTGACGTTGGTGCCGGAGAGATGGGCGTAGAGAGTTGCAAACTCTTCATCATGATGAATCACGATATACGTGCCATAAGAGCTGCTGTCGGCGCGGGTAACCAATTTGCCGACTTTACCGGTTGCTGTCGCTAAGACAGGAGTGCCGATGGGGGCTGGGAAGTCGATACCTTTGTGCATTTTGTCAACATTGAGAATCGGATGCTTTCTCATTCCAAACATACTGCTAATCGGTACCCCTTTAGGAACCGGGCGGCTAGTTGGAACAATATCGATCTCAAATGGGTCAATTGTTCGCAAATGCGCTTGTTGCACCTTTAGTGTTGCACTAGCTACGTTTGCCTTTGATAAGAGAGTCGCTGTGTCGGTGTTTGTTGAAAAAGAAAATGAGCTTGATGACACCATAACGAATGCAGCAATTGCGATCGCTGCGACACTCATTATAAAATGCTTCATAAAAAGTGAATAGGTTTCAAAAATATATTAGTGAACGTAAGACGTTCAGAAATCTCTTTTTTGCATACTAATACGTCAAAAGAACTATTGGGTGGTTACCCGAATGCCCCGAAAGTACTAAATCTGTAGTCATATCAGGGCAGCTTGTAGGGTTTTAAAAAACTTTGTCGTCAAAAGTTTTTTAAAACTCACCAATTGCCTGAATAACAGACTTTTGTACAAATACGTCAAAGAAACAATCTATTCTTACGAGGGTAAGTTTGATAAGGTTTTACCTTTTTTTAAAAGCTTATCCACAACTTAACTCCCTGAGAATGAGTTATCCACACAATCTCTTCGCAAAAAACATGCCCCATTCAAAAGTTGAATGGGGCGACAAAGGTACAAATTATTTCGATTGATCTGTACGATCCAATAATTATTCTAGATCTATTTGATAAACTCAAAGCTAAACGGGTAGCGATAGTCTTCGCCATCACGCGCTTTTAAACCTGCTAGGATCGGGAAGATGATTTGCATCACAGCTACAGCAAATAGACCAACGATACCAATCAAAATCACCGTGAGGATACCAGAGATAATGCTCAAAATTAACATAGTGAGCTGGAAATTAAGGGCCTTCTTACCCTCTTGCTCTACGTATGGCATCTCTTCTTTTTTGACCAGATAAATGATCAAAGGAGCAACGATCCAACCAAATCCTAAAAAGAATCCAGTCAAACTACTAAGGTGCACCAGCATGCCCCATGTACTTTCGTCTTCACTAAGCGGTTTAATTGAGGAGTTTGATAAATCTTCCATTTTTCGTTTAAGGGTTTACGTGAACTTCAGTTTTTGTTGTTCTACAATATAAGGATGTATATTTTTTCCTAAGGTTGGAAGCATGCGCTAAAAGCCTTACTTTCTCCCAAAGACGCAATTATGATTCAAGTGGGCGTTTCCCCCTGTTTTTTCTATCCTGATGTATCTCGCAAGGTATTTGGCCCCAAATCCTTGGCTTATATCGAACAAGATATGGCGCGCTATCTTAGCCGCCCCGGAATTCGAGTGATTTTGATCCCTCATCTCCCAAAAGCAGAATGGCAAGCCATGCTTGATCAAGTCGACCTACTGGTTATGCAGGGAGGCAATGATGTTGCTCCTCATTCTTATGGTGCTAAGGCAATTGAGGATGGCCGTTGGCCAGGAGATCCTTTTCGAGACGAATATGAACTCGAATTGATTGATTATGCCCACAAAAGTGATAAACCCATCTTTGCGATTTGTCGAGGCTTCCAATTGCTCAATGTATATTATGGGGGCACTTTATTGCAGGATATCGAGACCCAGCGACCTGAAAGCATTCTTCACCGAGATGCCCAAGCTTATGATCAACTCCATCATGGTCTTACGGCTGTGCCGAACACTCCTTTTGCTGAATACTTCTCCACAGAAACCAATTGGACCGTAAACAGTGTACATCACCAAGCAATTGATATAGTCGCCCCCAATTTAGAGGCTTGGGCTCACGCAACTGAAGACCAGATAATAGAAGTGTTAGGTAACACAGAAGTAGCTCCAGGTAAAATTTTTGGTGTGCAATGGCATCCCGAATTTGCATGGAACTCCCCCGTAGCTCACCACAGTGCTGAACGCTTATATGATTGGGCCTTGAGCCATGTGGTTTCTTAAACTTTTTTTAGCTTTTGTTTACTACTTATGATATGTTTCAAGGATCACTTAGTCGGTAAATGTGAAAGCGAGTCTAAGACTCTATTTATCGCATAATATTTGGTCTTCATTGCCTCATTTTGTGCTTTCAAGGGCGAGTTGTCCTTAAAGAATCGTATATTTGCGGGCAAAATTTGTCCTAAGCATCTATATGCGTCTGCCTCAATTATTGCAATCCCCCAGACTTAATATCCGCCCTCATCGTCTCGAAGATTTTGATGGGTTTTTCACCTTTTTGTCTAACCCGGAAGCTACGCGCTACATTACCTTTTCTTCTGAGGAGCGTACTCGGGAAGGCTCATTGGCGTTTTTCGAAGAAATTCTAGCCACTTATGATACCGAAAGACCAGTCTTTGGCCTCGCTATCGAAGAAAAAGCCAGTGGTGCCTATGCCGGCTTTTGTGGCTTGGTCAACATGGCCGAAGAACAAGGTGCGGAAGTTTATTATGTACTTCTGCCAGATTTTCGCCGAAAGGGTTATGCCAAAGAGTTAGCGGATACGCTATTTGATTATGCATTTGATAAGCTACAGGTATCTCGCTTGACCTGTTTTTTCCCAAAGGAAAATGCCGCTGCTCAAAAGACGGTTGAGCAACTTGGCATGACTGATGAGGGATTGACTAAGCATGATGCCTACCCAACAGAGGTACATCGCTATACCTTATGGCGTAAAAACTGGCGAAAGCAGGATTAGATCCTGACATTTATTGTATCTTCAAGCGTAAAGTCCTCAGCCCATGAAAGCGGTCATTCCAGTAGCGGGAGTTGGTACGAAATTACGTCCCCATACTCATACACAGCCTAAGCCTCTGATTCCAGTGGCCGGAAAACCGATATTGGGCCATATCATAGATAATCTTCTCAAAGCAGGCGTACGCAAGCAAATCTTTATTATTGGCTACTTGCGCGAAAAGGTGCAGGAATATGTGGAAACGCATTATGCTGGCAAAATCGAGATGGAGTTTGTGGTACAGGAACCTCGCAAAGGACTCGGACATGCGCTTTGGATGTGTACTGAGCGCATCGAAAAAGAAGAGGAAATTCTCGTTGTACTAGGAGATACCATTTTCGGCAATGATACCGAAAAGGTCCTAGCAATGGATGGGGCTGTGCTGGCAGTACAAGAAGTAGATCGTCCGGGTGAATTTGGTGTGGCAGTCCTCGATAAGGAGGGCTTCGTTCGTAAGCTGACCGAAAAACCCAATATCCCCACTAGTAATTTGGCTTTGGTCGGTATGTACAAAATCAACCAGATTCCAACTCTTTTGGAGATTTTGGACAAGCGGGTTACCCAAGGGATCCGAGAAGAAGATGAATATCCCTTGACCGAGGCCCTGCAATCCATGGTTGAGAGAGGTATCAAGTTGCGCACCTTAGCGGTGAACGATTGGTTTGATTGCGGCCGCAGTGAAACCCTCTTGCAAGCTAATCGCATCCTCCTCGAAAGAGAAACCAATCTGCCTACGCATGATTTCCCCAATGCCGTGATCATTCCTCCTGTTTGGATCTCAGAAGGCTGTGTGATCGAAAACTCTATCGTTGGCCCTTATGTCGCCATCGCCGAAAATACACATCTCAACAACTCGATTGTGTCGGATTCTATCTTGGGAGCCTACGCTCGCTTAGAATCCATTACTCTCAATAAATCGGTCATTGGTAATGATACCCTCCTACGTGGGAAAGCCAATTCGATCAATATCGGAGACAATACCGAAATCGACTTTTCTGATTAATTGTTGACTATGTTATTTAGTGAAACCTGAATTCAACAATTCAACAATTCGATCTTCCAAAACTCTCCTTCAATCCATCCAAATGATCTATCATCTCGTCGACGCTGATACTTGGGAAAAAGTATTAGAATCTGATCAAAATACCTATGCCGCCCCTTCTTTAGAGACGGAAGGTTTTATTCATTGCTCGACCCGCGAGCAGTTGATCCCTACTGCCACGGTACACTTCGTTGATTTAGAGGAATTGGTGGTTTTGGAAATCCTGCCTTCTAAGGTCAAGCAGATCTTAAAATGGGAGCCTTCACGCGACGGAGAGGAGTTCCCTCACCTTTATGGCCGCCTGCCTATGAAAGCAGTGGAAAATACCTTCATGCTGCTCAAGAATCCCCAACAAGTTTGGGAGGAGGTGCACTAAGATTAGGCCATTTGACCTAGTTCAAGGCATTACGTATTTTAGTAGTCTGCAATTGGACTACTATTATGGAAACTTACGCTACTTTCTTAAGCTATGCGATCCCTGGTTTTGTGCTGCTGATTTTAATTGAATCAGTAGCAGCGCGATTTATGGGGATGAAAATCAATGTGGGGCTCGACACGATCTCTAGTCTCAGCTCCGGGATGACCAATACCTTAAAGAGTATCTTAGGCCTTTCGGTGGTGATCGTAAGTTATGGCTGGATGGTTGAGCATATAGCCCTCACGCAGATCGAATCAACTATTTGGGTCTATATCATTTGTTTTATCGGGGTTGACTTTGCTGCCTACTGGTCTCATCGCTTCAATCACGAGATCAATCTTTTTTGGAATCGCCACATCGTCCACCATAGTAGTGAAGAGTTCAACCTTGCTTGTGCCCTGCGCCAGACGATAGCAGCCTTCATCGGCATTTACTTCTTTCTCAATATTCCGATGGCCCTACTTGGCATTCCTACCAAAGTACTCGCCATCGTAGCTCCCTTGCATCTATTTGCTCAGTTTTGGTACCATACTCGCCTAATCAAGCGCATGGGTTTCCTTGAGCATATATTTGTTACCCCTTCTCATCATAGGGTACACCACGCGATCAATAAAGAATACCTCGACAAAAATTATGCAGCCATATTTATTGTCTGGGACAAGTGGTTTGGAACCTTTCAGGAAGAATTAGCAGATGTACCAGCCGTTTATGGAACCAAAAAGCCTGTAAATACTTGGAATCCCTTCTTGATCAACTTTATGCATGTCTGGGGCATCGCAAAGGACGCCTTCCGCACCGCGAACTGGTGGGACAAAATCCGCATCTGGTTCATGCCTACAGGTTGGCGTCCTGCGGATGTAAAAGAGAAGTATCCTGTACAATACTGGGAAAGTGCCTCCGATCAGATCAAGTATACCAGCCCAGCTAGCAGATCGCTGGAGGCCTGGTCATGGGTACAGCTGGTCGTTAATAACCTATTTCTCTACCACCTTCTGGTTAGTATTGGTGACCTCAACGCCACCGAAATTATCTTATACGCTGCCTTCATTGGCCTGAGCATTTTTGCTTACACCAGCATGATGGACCGGCATCCTATCGCAGTACTAGCTGAAGGCTGCAAATTGTTACTCGGCCTAGGCTTAGTCATTCAAAGCAATAGCTGGTTTGGTTTAGAGAATGCTATCCCTGGAGGATTAATCCTCGTTTTGGCCTATATGGTTCTGGCCTTCGGTCTAACGCTTTTCTTCACATACTTCGAAAAGACAGTAGCTCAAGCCAAATCCTAAAATAGCTCTATGCCTCAGTGCCTCTGTGTCCGATTTAGATATGGCTGCCTGCTGCGCAGAACACTTACTTTCTATGGCGAAGCGAGTGTTTGACTGACAAAGTTCCCTCGGCGGAGCTCGGGATGACACCTCTCTCTTATTGTCACCTTGAGCGCAGTCGAAAGGCCTTTGT
>CAZHOC010000281.1:0-1020 GCA_964534295.1 uncultured Bacteroidia bacterium
TACCACTGGGCATTGACCACAGTTTCTATTGAGTCTGCGATAATATCTCTTGAGGGTAAAGAAAATCGCATCCCCTCAGTTCCCATAGAAATACCATCACTCACACCGATGGTGTGGAAGATTAGGCCCACTGGACCGGCTGCTTGCACGCCTTTTTTGACTTGAGCGGCCAAAGCATTGAGGTGCATATTACAGGTATTGCCTTCATATCCCGTAGAAACGATTCCCACCTGAGCTTTGCTCATATCTTCATCTGTCAAGCCAATGCCATAGAGCATCGCCTGCGCAGCGGGTTGGGTTTCATCTTGGGTCAGTCTACGGCTATATCGATTTTTCATATCCAGATTTAGATCAAGGTTCCTCTTACATTGTCGACTAGGGTTACCAATTGGCGATATTGTCGAGAGATCACAAAACCAATGGTGTCTTCCCAGCGCATTTTAAATGATTTGCGGTCAAGGGTAGCCACACCTGCTATTTCGGTAGCCGTTCCTGCAAGGAACATCCCATCAACCCCATCAAGCTCCTCTGGCGTGATGGTTTTTTCGACCACTTCCACTCCCATTTCTTTAGCCATTTCAATGACAACAGCTCTGGTAATACCCGGTACAATATGCCCCACTTGAGGGGTGTAAAGCACCTCGTCTTTTTCATAAAAAAGGTTCGCTCCACTGGCACAAGCCACATTGCCTTCTACATCTAGCTGTAGCGCGTCATGGTAGTTTTGGGCTCTTGCTTCAGAGCTAGCCATTACCGCGGTGACGTAAAGCCCTCCTACTTTTGCATCATGCAAAGGAGTATCAGGATGAGGACGGCGATAAGCAGAAGTTTTGAGGTTGACCAAGCTATTGCCAAGCAACAGCCCCCACTTAAAAGGAACGATCATCAGGTGAGACTCACTGGTCATATTGAGGCTCATGTTAGGCACAGAAAATAATAAAGGTCGCACATAGGCGTCCTCTAGTTTGTTCAGCGTCAATAGCTGTTTGGAAATTTGACTTAGCTCCTCTGGGCTATATG
>CAZHOC010000281.1:1036-6717 GCA_964534295.1 uncultured Bacteroidia bacterium
GGAGGCCGTCTTAGCAAAGCGTTGATAATGTTCAGTTGCCTTGAAGATTTGCGCCCCTTCTTCGGTGGCATATGACCTCATACCATCAAAGATACTATTGCCATAGTGCAATGACTGGGTAAACGGATTGATCCGGACCTCAGCGATCCGGCAAAACGCCCCATCATAAAACACTATAGTATCTTCGTTTTCGTACATAATTCCTTCTTTCTTGATTAGTATCCCTTTAAAAAAAAGCCTTTCCAGTAAGAAAGGCTTTGCATATTTTTTTCGCGTACATAATGGTCAAAGCCCTTCTTGTCGATCGCTAATCACGATCAGCACAATAATTCGCTCCACTAGTATGTACACTCTGTTTTTCATATTTACTGACAATAACATATTATCAAGCTAACGAACGTTAGGTTGATAATTTATCATTTAAACAACCTTTGTTTTTCAAATATGACAATCAAATATTAAGCTTCCAAATATATTTAAAATTTATACTATGAGTTTTTCATGAAATTATCAGCGAGCAGAATGCTGATTATACCATAACAAAAAAGCCTTTCTTTTCAGAAAGGCTTTTGATATATCATTAAAGTAAACGAGCACCATTAAAGCCTTTCCTCTCGATAGCGAATCACTACCAGATTAATAATTAGCACAATAATGGATACTTGATTGATCATATTCTTCTCAACAAATAATTTCGATCGAGGCCAAATATCGAGAGCATTTCTTTTTACTCCAAAATTTTCTTTCAAAAATTTCTAGGCCTATGCTTTTGCATGCTTTTCTAGAAAGGCTTTAAAGCCGTCAAAATCCTTGCCCAGAAAATGAGCTACCTTCTTACGATCCCGTAAAATGGCGAGCCTTTCAGGGATTTCCACTTGTGTCCCGATCTGTAACTCTACTTCCTCTATAAATTTAGCCGGATGGGCTGTCTCCAATATTATACCGATGCTATCTGGATGCTCCTTTTGATAAGCCTGCCAAGCCAAGTACCCTACTGCTCCATGCGGATCTATCACATAGCCGAAGCGATCGTAAACTTCTTTTATCGCTTGACGAGTTTGGGTATCATCAAAGGCAAAACCACTGATTTCATTTTTGAAGGCTTCCCAACTTTCAGCAAACAAAGCTTGCATACGAGCAAAGTTGCTTGGATTCCCAACATCCATCGCATTGGAAATCGTTCTGACCGAGGGTCTGACTTCAAACTGACCTGAGGCGATGTAATCAGGCACGACCCTATTATCATTGGTGGCAGCGATAAAATGCGAGATGGGTAAACCCATTTTCTGCGCGATCAAACCTGCGGTAAGATTACCAAAGTTGCCCGAAGGGACAACCATAACCACTTCTTTATCCGATGCTTGAAGCTGTTGCCAAGCGCGGAAATAGTAAAACATTTGCGGCACCAGGCGGGCAATATTGATAGAGTTAGCGGAGCTTAATCTTAAGACTTCTTTTAACTCGGGATCTAGAAAAGCTTGTTTTACCAAAGCTTGGCAATCATCAAAAGTGCCATCAATTTCAATAGCGGTAATGTTTTGGCCCAATGTAGTCAATTGCTTCTCTTGCAATTCACTCACCTTACCGCTAGGATAGAGAATAATTACTTCTATGCCTTCCGTACCCAAAAAACCAGAAGCGACAGCACCACCGGTATCACCAGAGGTAGCCACCAATATGGTCAGTTTACGTTCATTCTTTTCCACAAAATGCCCCATGAGTCGGGCCATAAATCTGGCTCCAAAGTCCTTGAAGGCAAGGGTCGGTCCGTGAAACAACTCCAACACCTGTGTATGCTGGTTGAGTTCCACGAGTGGAGCATCAAAACCTAAAGCACCATATACGATCTCCCTTAACGCCTTCTCCTCTACACTATAACCCAGAAGGCAGTGGCATACTTCAAAAGCCATTTCCTCAAAGCTTAACTCAGGCATTCTTTCGAAAAATGATGCCGGCAGTTGAGGAATTTCTTCCGGCATGTACAGGCCATTATCGGGAGGCAATCCTTGCAATACAGCCTTTTTCAGGCTTACTTTTTCTTGGGTATTTTT
Organism: uncultured Bacteroidia bacterium; assembly: GCA_964534295.1. GTDB lineage: Bacteria > Bacteroidota > Bacteroidia > J057 > J057 > JBCAWW01. Next base: position 3,088 of record CAZHOC010000281.1, read on the forward strand.
GGTACTATGTAGTTCCATAATGCAAAGCTATGCGTGTATCTCTATTTTGTCTATCTATTTTGGTTTTCTGCTGCTGCAGAACGCCCATCTCTCAAGAAAGCCAGGGCAATGAGGCTTTGTCTCGGGCTCAGCGTGCCAATGTAGGACGCAGCGAATGGGTTCCCAATCCAGAAGCTGTCCCAGATCCCTCCCAAGCATTGGCGAATGTATTTTCTCCCTGGGACGGGCATTGGAAAGGCGTCTTTAGAATTTTCGCCGATACTAGCGGTCTCAACAATCAGGAAGCGCTGCCCCGCATTGAAGACCCAGCCTACATATTGGAAGGGCCCTTTAAGGAGACGATGCGTATTGAAGTAGAGCAGTTTTATGAATCGGTATCGCCTTTTCGGCAAACGGTCCGTATCATTGACAGCTATTTGGATGCTGCTGGTCAAACCCAAGATGTTGAAAGTAGTGGCTTCAATGTGGTAATTGGCGACAGCTTGTTTTGCGTGGTCAACAAACCCGATGAACAAGTGGTGCATACGGGTATTGCCCGTGATCCACAGATTATCATTTGGGAGCGCGATCTGCGCAATCCATTGAAAATCGAGTATTTCTTTGAGAAAGTGCAAGCTGATACCTACAGTATATTGGGTTGGGGATATTATGGTGAGGATGATCCCAGCCAAGGGCCCAAAAGTTGGTTTTACGGGGAATACGTGAAGCAGTAGATTATTTGATGCGAACCGCACCATGGGTATTAACTGTGCTCACAAAGCGCTCAGACTTGATATTATTGTCTAAGAAGGCTTGTTGCATGGCAATGGCCACTTGAAAGGCGACCTCATCGCCTTGGCAGAGCGCAAAGATTGCAGGACCAGCACCAGAAATACTACAACCCAAAGCACCAGCGTTCAGCGCAGCTTGCTTGACTTGATAAAAGCCCGGGATCAATTTAGATCGGTAGGGTTCAGCAATCGTATCTTGGCAGGAACGACTAATAAGACCATAATCTGCTTGCATTAATCCGGCAATCATACCGCCAAGATTACCCCATTGGGTGGTTGCGTCTTTCATGGGGATTTCCGTACGGAGGATGTTACGAGCTTCCACCGTGAGGATTTCAAGTTCCGGCAAAACTACAGCAGCATGCAGCTCAGCAGGAGTTGGAATGTTTACAGTATCAAGATCTTGATTACTGCGCACCAAAACCATTCCCCCCAATAGACAAGGGCCCACATTATCGGCGTGGATTGCCCCCCCACTAGCAAGGGCTTCCCCTTTTAAGGCAAAAGGCAATAGCTCAGGCTTACTCAAGGGTCGTCCCATCAATTCATTGATAGCTAGGGCCCCAGCCACCGCACTGCATGCCGAAGAACCCAAGCCGCTACCTATAGGAATACCCTTATGGATTTCCATTTCGACCCCTTGCACTACCCCCAATTGCTCCATTAGCGCTAAGGCAGATACACCAGCTGTATTTTTTTCTGGTTCTAGCGGGAGTTTTCCCCCATCCCCTGTAATTGAGGTGATCGTTAGCCCGGGCTTATCACCAAAACGGACAATCACATCATCTCCAGGCCTTTGAATGGCAAAACCAAGGGTATCAAAACCACAGGCTACATTTGCGACACTAGCAGGGGCAAATACGTGAACTTCATTTCTCATTGCTGCCAAAATTGGGGAGGGCGAGGCAACACAAATTATTTTGTACGGAAAGGCGCGTCAACACAAGATTGTACTGACGCGCCCGACAAAGATATAAAAGTTCCCTATTCTATCAAGAGCTTCCGATAAACGGCATTACCGTCTACATTAAGCCTGAGGAAGTAAATTCCTTCACTCAAATTAGGGAGATCAAATTGTTCTTGATATTGACGGACTGTGCCCAATTCTTTATTGAGGACCACTTTACCATTTAGGTCATAGATGCTTAGATCAAGATCATGGGCCTGAGGTAGCTCTAGGTTTACTTGGAAGCTACCTTGGTTGGGATTCGGGAATAGTTCTAGTTCCAATCCTAGCTCGTCTTCAATACTTTGGACGACGAAGATGCCGACTTTAATCGAATCACAAACGCTGTTGGTACAAATCCCATCTGTAGCGGTCATACAGACCTCAAAGGTTCCGAGGGCTTGATAGGTGTAGGTTGGGTTTTGCTGGTTGGAAGAATTACCATCGCCAAAAGTCCAAGTCCAGCTGGTCGGATTACCAGTACTTTGATCAAAAAACTGAGTGGCTTCGTATAGATCCACACTATCATCGATCATAATATTGGCGGTAAAGTCAGGCTGAGCCGCAATTACAATATCATCAGTGGCTACACAGCCAGTGCTATCTTCGACCGTAACGGTATAAGTTCCACCTGTTGATACGGTAATCATCTGGGTCATTTCTCCTGTGCTCCAGTTATAGGTTTCCCCAAAGGCACCAGCGTTCAATGTAATTGGCACCCCATCACATATCGTCAGGTCAGGCCCAAGATTAACCGTAAGGGGAGAAAGAATAACTTGAACACTATCTGTAGCCTCACAATTATCGCCAGTAGTTACTACTACGGAATAGTTACCAGGATTGCTGACAGTGATTGTTTGGGTGGTGGCTCCATTTGACCAGAAGTATTGTTGCCCAGGATTGCCCGCATCAAGGGTAACGGTTGATCCATTACAGATGACTTGGTCAGGCCCAATGTCTACCTGGGGTACTTGACCTGAGGTAATGGTCACTGTATCATACCCCACGCAGCTTGCTTGATTGGTTACTGCTACCCAATAGGTACCCGGGAATGGAGTAGAAATAGTTTGGGTCATATCCCCTGTATTCCAGAGATAGGTACTGCCTGGGTTGAGGGCGTCCAAGAAGAAGGTACCACATTCTACCCTATCCGGACCAAGGTCCACCACAGGGGAAAGCTCTACTACTAACTGCATGGTATCCGTTTCTTGACAACCTGCTGCTGTAGTCACCAGTACTGAGTACTCTCCTGGTGCGGAAACAAATACTGTCTGAGTGGTGGATTGCCCTGAGAAGTTCCATTGATAAGTCGTCCCCGGATTACCGGAGCCAGCATCCAATACAATGGACTCCCCGATACATATGGTAGTATCATTGCCAAGGTCCACCACCGGTATCACATCTACTGCGACATTTATCGAGTCAATTTCCACACATCCCAGATTATCCGAAACGATCGCCGTATAGGTTCCGGCCGTAGTAACATCTATCATTTGGGAGGTATCATTGGAGGGCAGCCACAAATGGTTGGCCGAGGAATTCATCGCATTGAGCGTAAGCGTATCTCCAGGGCAGATCACGATGTCTGGCCCAAGGTTTACGAAAGTAGGAGAAACCGTTACTTGAATCGTATCCTTCGTCTTGAAACCAAGCGAATCCTCAACAGTCGCGATATAGATACCAGAGTTTACTACCGTTAGGGTACAAAGCGTATCAAATGGGTTGTTGGTATTCCAAGAGTATTCAATGCCTTGGGGTGCGCACATGTTCAGAATCAAGGTATCGGCAAAACACAAGATAGTGTCCCGCCCTAATTCTACATTTGGCAGATCACTAATGATAATGTCGTCAAAAGCGAAACCATCTAGATTAGTAGAGAAATCCGATGCAAAACAAAAGCGGATACGAACATCA
>CAZHOC010000282.1:0-1406 GCA_964534295.1 uncultured Bacteroidia bacterium
CGTTCTGTTGATCGGGAAGATTTAGCGGAAGCTAGCATCTTATTGCCGGAGGTAGCTAGAGGAATTCATTATTACTACAACGAAAATCAAGCGGATAAGGCCATCAACCTGCTATCGCGAGCCACGAGCATGTCTTATAGCAAGGACATTCATCAGCCTTACCGAGCGATTTTGGTGAGCTGTCTGGCCAATGTCTTGATGGATCAGATGGAGGAGAAGCCCAATACTTTTTATCTCTTCGAAGACAATATGATGGGGCTGGGCTATAGCTCCCTCGACGATTTGTTGCGCGAAGCGCAAAAAGAACTAAAAAACAGCTCTCTTGATGCCTCACTGATGTTTCTCAACTACCTCTACCCTGCTCGCATCAAGCGCTTTGAACAATTGGGAGAGAAGGATTCGGTCATTTGGTATCAAAAGCAGATCATCGAACTGAAAAATAAATCGCTCTCCGGCGATCGTATGAATTTGCTCAAAACCCTAAAATCTCGCTACGAGCTCCGCGATCAACAGCAGACAATTGCGGTTCTCAATGCCGAACAAGAGGCTTCCGAAACCCGTGAACGCTTAGGCTTACTGGCGGTGATATTGATCGTTTTGCTCTTGATCGGCTTGATCCAAAGATATTTATATGTGCGCAAAACGGGCCGTCAACTTGCTGCACAGAACAAGCAGATTCTGGTCGAAAAGCAACGGGCTGAAGCCTCTGAGCTTGCCAAGCAGCAATTTCTCGCCAATATGAGCCATGAGATTCGCACGCCTATGAATGCGATTAAGGGGATGACAGACATCTTGCTTCGCAGAACGCCTGCCCCTGACCAGATGACCTATCTCAACGCGATCAAAGAATCTTCGAGCTCGCTCTTGGTGATTATCAATGATATCCTCGACCTCTCAAAGCTAGACGCTGGAAAGGTAGAGTTAGAGGCAATCCCCTTTTCAATAGCCGAGCTCATCCAGAATGTCAAAACCATCATCCAATTGCGCGCAGATGAGAAGGGATTGGAATTGCACACTCACTTAGATGATAGTCCTGCCTGGGTAGTGGGCGATCCGACTCGCCTGCATCAGATTCTCCTCAATCTGATGAGCAATGCTGTGAAGTTTACCGAGCAAGGGTCGGTGCGTTTGGAGTTGAGTAGTCAGCCTACGGAGAACGCTCATACTCGCCTGTACCAGTTGACTGTGGTAGATACGGGTAAGGGTATAGATGCGGCCAAGCTCGAATCGATTTTTGAACCCTTTAAGCAGGAGGAAGCCGCTACCACCCGCAAATTTGGAGGTACCGGCCTTGGTTTGACGATTTCGCGCGAACTAGCCGAAGCGCATGGAGGCAGTATCCGAGCCGAAAGTAAGTTGGGCGAAGGGAGCCGTTTTATGGTGGAGATACCCTATCAGATACACAC
>CAZHOC010000282.1:1439-6712 GCA_964534295.1 uncultured Bacteroidia bacterium
ATCTCAATCCGAAACCCTTGATTTGACCAAACTCAAAGACTGCCGAGTCTTATTGGTGGAGGACAATGCCTTTAACCAAATGGTTGCGACCGAAGAGCTACAAGATGCTTTGGAGAGTATCAGCGTGACCGTAGCCAATAATGGCGAAGAGGCCGTGGCCCAATACCGGTCGGCGGACTATGACATCATTATGATGGACGTACAGATGCCGATAATGAATGGCTATGAGGCAACCAAAGCCATTCGTGCTCAGGATGCAAACGTTCCCATCCTGGCCATGACAGCAAATGTCTTTCAGGAAGAAATCAATCGTTGTTTGGCCGCCGGTATGAATGATTTTGTATCCAAACCTTTTGATACCGACGACTTATTAGAAAAGATGATAGCGCTTGTGCCTTAGAGGTTGGCCTTTGCGATTTTTACGACTTCGTCGAACGCTTCTTTGCCTTTAATTACATAGTGGATGGCCCCATACATAATGCTCTGACTGGCAGTAGCATAGCTTTCTTGACTAGAAAGCATGATCACAGGCACTGCTTTTTGTTCCCCTTTGATTTCTCGCAATATATCCACCCCATTCGCGGCGCTTTTTTCCCGTGAGTTAAGATGATAGTCCAAAACAATAAGGTCAGGCTTGGTATTGATTTTTGCCAAACAAGCCTCGCCGGTTGGGAAGGAGCTTACTTCGGCATAGAGCTCATCTTTGAGATGATCTGAGAGCATTTCTGCAAACAAAGGATCATCATCAACGACAAAAATTCTGGATTTATCAGACATCTTAATTCCTTTAGGGGTTTCAATTGGCAAAGTAAATTAGCAATTTATTCGAGAATACGTACTTCAGCCTTCTTCACATGGTGGACTTAAGTTTTTTAAGAAATTTTTCAAAGGGTAAGCAAGCCAAATTTGAACGATATATTCGGCTTTATTTATCCTTGGCAGAAGAGTCCTATGAGGCAATGGAATCCGGTTTTGCGGAAAGTGACTGGAGTAAGGTGGCCAACTTTGCCCACAGCCTAAGCCCCCAGGCTACTTATATGGGTATAACCGGCTTGAAAGAGGTATTAGCGGAGATTGAACAAGAAGCTAAGGGTGACAAAAATCAAGCTATCCTCGCAAGTAATATCAAAAAAGCGCGTCTATTACATGAAGCAGCTGTCCCTCATTTAGAAGCAGCCCTTTCGTGAATTTAAAGCATATTTCGAGCGCGAGTATATTATAATCCATGGATAGCATTTTTGCTGTTATCTGATTAGCTTATGATAACAACTTTTTTGAGGCTTAGATTGCCTCAGCTAACTTCTATACTATTCTAACCTAATTACGCCTAACACATGATGAGAAAACTCTTACTACTATTGTTATTGTGTAGTACAAGTGGTCTGCTCCTCGCCCAAGGGGTGCCAGAGCTCATGTACTTCAAATTTGATGGCACGGGCACTACGGTGCCTAACTTGGCCAGTACGCCAGTAGGTACCAATCCTGCTACGCTGATTGGTGGCCAAACCCAAGGTCCTACGGGGCAGTTTGGTAGTGCCTTGGTTGGGACTGGTGTTTCTTCCAATACCGATTATGTTGACACCGGCTGGCCCACTAGTTTGACTGGGGACTGGACCATTAGTTTTTGGACGAGTAATATCCAGCCTAGTACGACTTTGTTCTACATTTTTGGGGACAATACTGCTAGTAACTTCCGTTGCTTTACCAATGGGGTAGCGGGAGCTAACAACTGGATGCTACGTGGTACGGGTATTACAGATGTACCTGTAAACGGTGGTGCTACGGTTGCTCCGCACGTAGTGCATTTTGTCTACGACAATACTGTGCCGGAAATCCGCGCCTATCTGGACGGTGTTCTGGTTAACACCGTAGCCCAGTCTCCGATTACGCTTAATGGAGCTGGTCCATTCAAAGTAGGTGCCCAAGGGGGTAACACCGGTCTACCTTCTGGTGGCTTTATGGATGAGTTTCGTATGTACAACCGCGCCTTGACAGCGGCTGAGGTTTCGGCTACTTGGAACCAAAGCTTACCACTTGTCGTTGGTCCTAAGGATTTATCTCTGAACTCACTAGTCTCTCCTACCAGCGGTAATGCCGCTTGTTTTGGCGCTGCTGAAACAGTGGAGGTAAGCCTTTTCAACTTTGGTACTGATACGGTTGAGTTTCCTACTGACAATGCGCAGATTACCGTCAATGTTACGGGCGTAAACCCTCAAACATTCCAGACTACCCTCAATACTGGCTTCTTAGCGCCAGGTGCTAATACTACAGTGACTATGAGCACCAACTACAATATGAGTGTAGGGGGTACTTATACTTTTGATGGTTATGTGGAATTCTTGACAGGTGGTCCTGACGCCAACCTCGCCAATGATACCATGGCCACTACCAATGTAAACAGCAATAATGCAGTGGTATTGCCGGGGCAGCCTTGGACAGAAGACTTTGAGACCTTTGTGGTTGGTACGCCTGGTGGTCTTGCCAATGGTTGGACGAGAGGTTCTCTCGGTTCGCCCAATAACTGGTATGTAGAGGATGCAACAGGTGCCAATGAAAACTCATTGAACACCTGACCATTCTTTGACAATACTTCTTTCGGTACCCCTGGTGGTATCTATATGTATATAGAAGCCTCTGGTGGAGCCAACGGTACGATTAACGACTTGATCTCGCCTTGTATTGATCTTTCAGGTGTTTCGGGACCAACCTTAGAATATGCCTATCACATGTATGGAGCGGATATGGGCTATCTCGTAACCCAGGTCCTTTCCAATGGTGTATGGACGACTGTTGATTCCCTTCAAGGCCAGCAGCAAGCTGCAGGTTCAGATCCTTGGGGCACTCGCTCTGTGAGCTTAGGCTTGTATGCAGGTCAAGTCATTCAAATCAGGTTTATCGGTGAGAAAGGAAGCGGCTTTACTAGTGATGTTTCTATTGACGATGTAACCATCTTTGAACCGGCTCCTCATGATCTTATCCATGCTGGAACGATTGATCCTACTAGCCCAGCTTGTTCATTTACTGCCACTGAGCCGGTAACCATCGATATCCAAAACGTAGGTTCTGCTACTTTGAACCTTACCGATATTGAAGCTACCTATACGATCACAGGTCCTATTAACAGTGGTCCAGTTACTGAAACACTACCAGGACCTGGTACATTAGCTCCAGGTGCTACTTTTAGCTTCACTTTTGCTGCCACAGCTGACTTATCTACCCCTGGACTTTATACCATCGCTTCTGGCGTCAACTTTACGGCCGCTTCTGGTCTAGTAGATCCAGCGCTGGCGCTCAATGTTGATACAGTTTCTGTCCAACCTGGTTTGATCGGAACTTATACTATCGATGGTACCCAGCCAACAGCCGGTACCAACTATCAAACGTTCAGCGAAGCTGCAGCAGACTTAAATACCTTTGGTCTTTGTGGACCGGTCGTCTTCAATGTACAGCCAGGCACTTACACGGATCAGGTTACCATCTTCCAGTTGATCGGCTCTAGTGCTATTAATACAGTCACTTTTGATGGTGGGACTAACGCTCCGATCTTGACCTATGATGTCAATGCAGCAGAGCAAGCAACAGTACTTCTCTCTGGAGCAGATTATATCACCTTCACCAATATGACGGTGGAAAATCAGAATACTTCTGAGGGTTGGGGTTTCCTCCTCACCCAAAGTGCAGATCACAATACCATTGATAATGTTACGATTACTCTTAACCCTAGTGCTACTTTTGATGTGGCAGGGGTGGTAGCTTCAGGCTCAACGATCAACGATATTAATCCTGGTCAGAATGCCAACTATCTTACCGTATCAAATTGTACGATCACAGGTGGTGAAAAGAGTATTACCCTAGAAGGGCAAGATCCTACCCTAAACGTAGGCCATACGATCATTAATAATGTGCTGACTGGGGCCGATGACTTCGGTATTGAGATGGATGACCAAGATTCGGTAACGGTGATTGGTAACCAGATTTCTGGCCTTCGTAATACTCAGTCTGATGGTATTTGGCTTTTTGATGTCAATAACTTCAACGTTCAAGAAAACGCTGTTTCAGCCAATGATTGGGGTATGTACATCTTCGATGGTAACGATGGTAATAACCCAACGCAGCGTTCGATTGTTGCGAATAATATGATTCAGTCCAATACGGATTACGGAACATATCTTAACGACATTGAATTAACTGATGTATTTGGTAACAGCTTCTCTGGTAATGTTGGTATCCGTATCAATGATGCTGCCAGTGTGGACGTACGGAGCAATATTGCTAATGGTACTGGTAGCTTCGCCATCTGGCTAGATGATGGATTTACAGGCCTTGATAGCCTTGATTACAACCTCTACAATGCCGGTGGTGATATCGCAAACGTTGGTACAGGTACGGTAGTAGACCTTGTAACTTGGCAAGCGGCCGCTCCTGGAGCGAACGTAAACTCTCTCGAGGGCAACCCTGATTTTGTCTCTGCGACTGACTTGCACATTGCAGGTACCCTACCCAACAACGTTGGTGATCCTTCTACCGGTCTATTAACGGATATTGATGGGGATACACGTAATGTTACCACCCCAGATATTGGAGCGGATGAATTTACGCCTCTCCCAACTGATCTAGGTGCGGTTTCTTTCGTATTGCCAATCTCTGGTTGTGGCCTACAAGCCAACAATCCTGTATCGATAGCAGTCCGTAACTTTGGTACCGACACTGCCTTTACTTTTGACTTATCTTACCGCTTAGCGGGGGTAGTTACCACTGAGACTTTTAACGACACGATCCTACCAGGTCAAACCAAGACCTTTACCTTTACCGCTACGACTGACCTTAGTACAGTGGGTGCGACCTATGTATTTGATGGTTGGCCGACTCTAGCAGGTGATACTAACTTCGGTAATGACAGTATCATTGGTTATAGCGTGGAGCACTTCAATGCTATTTCTGTATTCCCTTATATCGAAGACTTTGACAATCCAGGTGGTAGCTTACCAACAGGTTGGATTCAGCAAGCGGATGATAGCGGCCAAGACTGGCTGTTTGATGCCAACGGTACTCCTACCGGTGGTACAGGTCCTGCTGCTGACCACACTACTGGTGGTAATGGCTTCTATGCTTATGTCGAAGATACTGGCAATGATAATGACTCCGTAACGCTGATTACTCCTTGTTTTGATGTCTCGGGGCTCTTATCGCCTAAGTTTAGCTTCTGGTATCACTCCAACAACTCTCAAGGTCCTGCAGGTACTCAAGAGAATGAGTTGCACATAGACTTGATC
>CAZHOC010000283.1:0-6712 GCA_964534295.1 uncultured Bacteroidia bacterium
CTGTACTGCAGCCCTTATTTTGGTTCTGTCCGTATTCAATGGCTTGACCAATTTTATTGAGGACCTTTTCTCTGCCATGGACCCTGATATTAAAGTCGTGGCCCCGGTAGGGCAGTATATGACGGAGGATGAAGCCATGGTCAAGCGTCTTTTGGAAGTGGACGGAGTAGTAGCGGTAACCCGTACCATTGAAGGCAAGGTGGTCCTTGATTATGTTGACAATCAGGCCATTGCAGTCCTAAAAGGAGTAGAGCCTGACTTCAACAATGTCAATCAGATTGACACTTTTGTTTATGAAGGCAATTACGACTTCGCCGAACGCAATAATATCCCGCAGGCGATTTTTGGCAATGGAGTCGCCGCTAAGCTCAAAGCCAATATCCTCAATGAGGTAGAACCTGTACGGGTTCTTTACATTCCCCAAGATTCTAAGCTGACCAATCCAAACGCCATAAAAACGGATTTTCTCTTTCCTTCCGGCTTTTTCAGTGTACAGCTTGAATACGATGAAAAATATGTCATCTCCGATTTTGAGACGGTACGAGATATCCTTGATTCAAAGGATAAGCTTTCGGCCTATGAAATTAGGCTGGAAAATATCGATGATGCCGAACAGGTAAGAGAGGAAATTCAGGCCCTCTTGGGGGAGGATTATAAGGTCATGACTTGGTTTGAGCAACACAGTACGCTCTACCGCGTGATGCGGAATGAAAAATATATCAGTTATCTCATCCTAGTACTGATGCTCTCTATCGCGGCGGTCAACATCGTAGGCAGCCTTTCTATGATTGTCATCGAAAAAGTACATGACATCTCCGTCCTAAAGTCTTTTGGAGCGTCCGACGGCCTGATCAGCAAAATCTTCCAAGTAGAAGGTATCCTAGTGGGGGGAGCTGGTGCTTTATTGGGGGTGATCATCGCTACAACCTTGGGATTATTGCAGCAATTCTATGGCTTAGTCAAACTAGAAGGGGGAGATAGTTTTCGCGTAAAAGCCTTTCCCATTGCGCTTGAATGGGGTGATTATGCCTTAGTGATCATTACCGTCACTGTTCTCTCTTATGTCGCGGGTATTTACCCATCCCGAGTGGCTAGTCGTACCAAAGTTGTCGATGGCTTGAGACGTTAGTTTTTTTGCCGCTGCGCGGAACGCTTGTCTCTTGTGGGGGCGGCATTCATGCACGCACCTACCAATGTCTGCTAATCTCTGTTTCTCTATGCCTCTGTGTTCGATTTAGAGGGAGTTTCCCGCTGCGCGGAACGCTTATCTCTTTTGCTACTTAGATAAATCTTCAAAACGTCATCCCCGCCGAGAAACGAGAGCCTGGATCTATTAAGCTGAGCGTTCTGCGCAGCAGAATTCTTTCGAAATGGATTTTTATATTGGTGCAAGCAGGAGCTAAACGAAATGGACTCCCTTAGATTTTTGTCGCATGAAAACACCAATCAAGCTTATCTTAATAATCTTACTATCTGTAAGCTTTTTTATTCCCAATAGCTTATCAGCACAAAAGGCCTCTGCCCCTAAATTGTTCTTCGATACAGATATGGGCTCTGATTGTGATGATGTAGGAGCTTTGGCTTTGCTCCATCATTACATTGACACAGAGCAGGTAGATTTACTGGCTTGTGTTTATAGCTCAGGTAAGGTTCCCTTTGGTGCGGGAATAGTAGATGCGATAAATACCTACTATGGCCGTCCTGACATCCCTATCGGGGCTGAATATGATAGCAGCTTTGGGGATCCCGTTGATAAGATGGACGCGGAAAAGTTGGCTAAGGACACCGCCGCTTTTGGGCACGATATCATCCATAATACCGATGCTGTAGAACAAGTCAAGCTATTAAGACGAATACTGGCCAAACAGCCGGATCATTCAGTGATTTATTTAACGGTCGGGCATACCAAGGCTTTGCATGATTTGTTGCGATCTCCGTCTGATGATATTTCTGATTTAACAGGCTTAGCACTAATCGAGCAAAAGCTAAAGTGTTGGGTAGCACTAGGGGCATTGGGAGCTGATAATGCAAAGGACTACGGGGCTAAAGATTGGAATTTTTTTTGGAATGGAACCAAGGTTTATACAGACTATTTGATTAAGCATTTTCCTCGGGAAATTTATTTTATTGATGCAGGTAAGGATGTTTTTACCGGCCAATCACTTATGCAATCTCCAGCTAACTCCATTGTGAGGACAGCTTACCGGGATTGGCTTTGGAAAACGGAAAAGAAATTGCTTCAAGATGGAAGGCCTAGTTGGGATTTGACCGCTGTAGTTTATGCTGTAGAAGGTTCTAATCGATCTTTTGAAGATGCAGAGCAAGGGAGTTTACGATTTGATATTTCAGATGGGAGTAGGTGGACCTCAAGCGCTGAGGGAAAGCATTTCTATGTGAAACAGAAAGATAATGTCGCTGCAGAGTTTGCAGACTATTTAAATGAATTGATTAAGTGATGCCTTCACTTTTGGGATGATCGTTCTGCGCAGCAGATAAAGACTTTAAGATCCCGGATATCCTCCTCTCGTCGGAAAGATCCCGGATATCCTCCTCTCGTCGGATTCCGGGATGACAGGGTACTCTTTTTTGTTTCTCCTCGAAGTGTCATCCCGGCCGAGTTGCGAGAGCCGGGATCTATGGGGATGAGGGTTCTGCGCAGCAGGCAAAGACTTTAAGATCCCGGATATCCTTCTCTCATCGGATTCTGGGATGACAGGGTACTCCTTTTTGTTTCTCCTCAAAGTGTCATCCCGGCCGAGGTACGAGAGCCGGGATCTATGGGGATGAACGTTCTGCGCAGCAGTAAAAAAGCTAAAGATAGACCGCCAGCTGTGCTTCTAAATGAGCTTTGACATGGGCCTCCCACTCATGCTTCAGCAGGCTAAGCAAAACAATATCCACTCTCCCTAATCCGTAGGCACTGGGTAAAAAATGTCTTAATCTGCCTTCCTGCACACAGCCAATGCTCTCCATGGCTTTGATGCTTTTGATATTTTCAGCGCTGGCTCCAAAACCGATCCTTTCCATCTGTAAATCCTCAAAAAGGAATTTGAACAAGAGGTACTTAGCCTGCTTATTCAGTCCAGTTCTGTGAAATTGACTTCCTAGCCAAGTATGACCAATTTTGGCATTTTTGAGGCTATTATCCACTGCGTAAATCCTGGTCATGCCTGCAAATTGCTCCTGCTTCAAATCTTTGATAGCAAAGGTATATTGTTCCTTTTTGACTCTGTTCTCTAAGGCCCGCTCTATATAGCGACCAAAGCTAGCTTCTCCCAAACCTTTCTCTTCAAAATGCACCCATATGTCTGGGTCTTGGGCAAGCTCAAATAACACAGGGAGATGAGTCTTCTGTAAAGGAATTAGCTCTGCTCTCTCGTTGTGTAAACGGTAATCCTTGCTAAAGTCAAACATATTGGTGGCCTTAGAACGGGTAGTTGATCCCAACATTGAGTTGCCATCGTTTAGAATCGGCTGCTTCTGGATTGCCCAGCACCCAGCCTCTATCCAAATCGGGGGCAAATAGCTGTTGGGCCAAGTCAAAGCGCAATATCAAAAAGGAAAAGTCGAAGCGAAAGCCAATCCCAGCATCCCAGCCAAGGGCAAGATTTTCAAAGGCAATGATGCTCGCATCACCTAGCTGCTCCCTTGTACGTTCAGATTCATGAAACCAGACATTGCCCACATCGGTAAAGAAGGCCATCTCCAGATAGCTCCAAACGTCAACTCTGTACTCTAAGTTTGCTTCAAGGATAAATTCTCCTCCCGGTGCCAGCAAGCTTAAGTTGACGCTGTCTACTGAGCCAGAAGAAATAAAATCACTCAGGCTAGAACGACCTGGCCCTAAGGTATTAGATATCCATCCCCGCATGCTGTTGGTGCCTCCAGTGAAAAAGCGACTTTCATAAGGGACTGTAGGAGTATTATTGTAGGTGTAAGAAGCGCCTAAAAAGGAACGAACGACCAGCTCTGATTGCTGATCAATGGGAAAGAGCCATTTGTTTTCAAAGGATGCCTTGAGATATTGACCGTAGAAAATTCGGTTGAAAAGGAGATTGTCATTCAGACTTTCGTCATTGTTATTGCCTTGGGTAATGGCATCTATCAAGAAAGGCAAATTACCTCCTAGCTCTATCGCTGTGCGATACCAGTAAGTCGGCCGGATGCGGTTCTTGCCGTAATTTTGATAGGTAAAGCTATACTGCAAACGAGAACCGAAGCGTCGCTCATAATCTCGTTGTATGATAATCGGCAAATTGTCGATCTGTTCTTGGAAGGCGTCGCTAATGTTGCGGACATCGATCAAGTCGACAAAAAAGGGCGTGAGACGGCTCACGGCCTGATCGCTAAAGGGGATGTGATTCCAGCGATAGCTTAGCTGACCACCCGTAGTGACGCGGTTGAACTCCAATCGACTTTCGATCCGATAATTGGCGGATAGGGTAGTGTAGGGGCTTAATTGGCTCAGGTCCGCTTTGATTGGGAAAGGAATCAAAAAACGGTTGAAATTGAGACGTGTATTGGCGGCAAGCTCATAAAAGAGCGCTCGATTGTTATCTTCTTCTAAGCTCTGATACAGTCCGACATTACCCGCCAGACTCAATTCTAAAAACTCACTATGCCGAAAGGCATTTCGATCTCTAAATACAATATTAGAGCCGACACTTGGGAGGTTGGTACTTACGATATCATTGGAAAAACCTTCTGTACCGATTCTGACCTGATACTTTTTGGCGAGCTGAGTCTCAATCCGAATGTCGAGGAAATTAGTCGAGTCAACGGGCTGATAATTGACTACAACAAAGCGAAACATACCCAGATTCTGGAGGCGCTGAAGAGTCTGACGATTGCGCTCTTGACTGTAGCGTTCGCCTTGGCGGACCAGCACCCGACGATTCAAGAAATTAAAATTAAGACGCTTGATATGGTTCTTGCTCGTCTTAAACCTGAGGTTGACATTAGGGGATAGTTTGCGCTCGGTGATATGAAGGCTGTCTCGTATAGCTTGATCGAGCTCGGCACTTTTAAATGTAATGAGATATTCCTCGGCCTCGGCCTCAAAGCCCCCCGGCGGCTGTATTTCCATCAAAACATTGCGGATATAATAAGGTTGAGGTTGCTCCTGCACCTTGATGTATATATCTATCCATTTGACCTTGAGACTATCCTGTAATTCTTCCTCCTGAGGACTGATTACCAAAGTATCCACCTCAAAATCAATCATAGTAGGAGAAAAGGTAAAGTACCCTGCATTTCGTAAGGCCAAGGTGGCACGTGCCCGCTCTAAAGCCATCTTATCATGACTATAGTTCTGGCCCTTTTTGATTTCGCTTTTAGACATTTGGTAGGCCTGCAAAAAGGCTGAGTCCTGCGGGTTTTTAAGTTGGAGGTTTACATTGCGGTAGCGATAGGCTGTCCCTTCCTCGATGCTAAAGACAATACCAACTTTGTTTTTATCCTTGCCTTCTTTCCCCAGGGTATCGATCCGATAGCTCACCTTCGGATAGAAATAACCCGCGGCGAAATAGGCATTACGAATGTTGATACGATCCTGCTTAAGAATAGTCGTGTCGAGCAATTGAGGCGCTTCTCCAATATCATTGACCAATTGTCGGGACAGCCAAGCCCGCATGCCTTTGTCGACACTGTCTTTTTTGATCCGTCTGCCAAAGTTGTAGGCATAAAGGTAAAAAGGCCTTCCTAATAGATTTTGGTTGGGTTGATTACGTACTACATCATTGAGACTGTAATCATCCAAGGCGATATTGCCTTCGTATTTGGGGGCTTTACTGATCAGGTATTCCCCTTCTGGTACATAGCGAGTAGAGCGACAGCTAAAGAGGCTGGCGACAAGCGCAAAAATGAAGAGGTATTTTATTAGCTTTGCTGGCATGGAATCCCTGTCTCGGGCAAAAATAAAACTTTTCAGCTCCCTCCAGCAGAAAAAATACCGCGAAAGGCAACATCGCTTTCTTATTGAGGGCAAAAAGCTGTACGAAGAGGCCTTGGCTGAGAATTGGCCAATAGAAGCGATCGTCATTCCTGAGGGAGAGAGTCCTGTCATCGAGGTCGAAAATGCTCCAGCTCCCGTTTACATAACGATAGCTAGTGTATTTAAGCGTATTAGTAGTCAGGTTTCTCCGGAAGGTCCTATTTGTGTCGTGCATATGCCCGAGGATACCCATCAAAATATTCAAGATGAACTCTTAGAATCTGGCCCAGGCCTTCTCATTGCTGGACTACAAGATCCTGGCAATCTCGGTACCATCATGCGTACGGCTGATTGGCTAGGTTTTAAGCGCTTGGTCTTAGGGCCGGATACGGTCGATGTCTGGAATTATAAATGCTTACGCGCTTCCATGGGCTCTATTTTTCGCATGAAGGTGAGTAAGGTAAAGGATTGGCCGAGCTTTCTGCTAAAGCAAAGATGCCGTATTTGGGTGGCTGATATGGATGGGATAGAGCTCCAAGATGCAGTTATGGGGCCAGCTGACTGGTTGCTAGTTGGTAATGAGGCGAATGGTATTTCAGATGAAATTCGGGCCATTGAACGCTTAAATCGGGTTACTATTCCCCGTCAAGGAGGGGGCGAATCTCTCAATGTGGCCATAGCAACTGGAATCTTGGCTTGGAAATTGCGCTCTGCTTGAAATATTCCACTCGAATAGTTATTTTGATTTTAGTAATAACAACCCATTTTCGGCTTGATTCG
>CAZHOC010000284.1:0-6705 GCA_964534295.1 uncultured Bacteroidia bacterium
AGCGCTCAGTTCTGTTACCTCAGTTGCGTTGAGTAATTGGGGTGCGGCGGCTACCACAGGAATGTTTGATTCTAAACCTTTGGTAAATAACATTTGACGTCTGAACCCTCCCGGTGCAAACAAAGCTCTCATGCGTTCGGCTTGGCCGAAAGTGAAAAGGTTCATACAAGCGTCATCGGTATAATCCATGTAGTTGGAGACCATTGCTGAGCCACCATCACAGGCTTTAGCGTGATGCATACAACCATAATGGGCATCGGCTACAGGTGGTGTGTCTGCGACAAAGTCATCTGTCTCACAAGGACCATCTCCCCAAATATGCTTTAGATTTAGCCAATGGCCTACTTCATGGGTACAAGTGCGACCTTGGTCAAAGGGAGGTCTTACGGTGCCTTGTGTACCAAAAAACTTATAATCAATTACCACACCGTCTGCTTCTACTGGGCCCCCGCCCGGAAACTGCGCATAACCCAACATCCCTGCTCCTAGTTTACAAACCCATATGTTGAGATAGGATTTTGTATCCCAGGCGTCCATACCGCCCATGGCACTGTATTTTACCCCATTGTTGGAGGGAGAAAACAAGCCCTGGCTTGACTTGGTACGGGTGATACCATTGGTAGGATTACCGTAAGGGTCTTGAGAGGCGAGTTTAAAGGCAATCTTAGAGTTCGCAGCAGAGCCTACAAACTCTGAAGGTGTATCAAAGCGGTCAGTATTGGTACGACCGAAATCTTCATTGAGTACATCGATCTGAGAGCGAACCTGCTCATCAGAAATATTTTGTACGTCTTGATTATAAACTACGTGTACGACTACGGGTATAGTGACGACTCCTAGCATATCGCCTCTGGCGGAACGCACATTTTCGGCGGTTCGCATCTCGACTTCACGCATTTTATAGCGGACAGCAGGGTTGGATTCTAGCTGGTTGTTCAAGTACTCAGTAGTTGAGCATGAACGTCGAGTTTGGGCCTGCAGAGGGAGTTGAGCACTGAAAAAACTCAATAACAGGGTAAGAATGAGCAGATTTCGCATCATAGCCAAATTCTTTAGAGTACGTAGTTTGTAAAGAAAACAGGTAAAGTTTTATCAGGCGGTAGGAGTTAAGTTGGATAAACGTGATTTTGAAAGCGAGGTTTCGCTACTCCTTTTTATAACGTATTTCCCCCCCCACTATGGTATATTCTATCTCGGTATTTAGGATCTCATTTTCAGGGATTTCCATAATATCTTGAGATAAGACGGTTAAGTCTGCCAATTTACCTACTTCAATCGATCCTTTACTATCTTCTTGGAAGCCTCCATAAGCAGCTTCTAGGGTATATGAGCGCAAAGCTTCGGCTCTACTCATGCGCTGGTCAGCCTCATAACCTCCTTCTGGAGTACCCTTCAAAGTTTTTCGCGTCACAGAGGCATAAAAGCAAGCAATCGCGCTTACCGGCTCAACGGGGGCGTCAGTCCCATTAATCACTTTAGCGCCAGATTCAAGCAACTTTTGCCATACATAAGCACCGTCTACAATTCTTTGCATGCCCAAGCGATTGATCGCCCATGGGCGGTCTGAGCTCATATGAATGCCCTGAATCGAAGCTATGACCCCTAGTTCCGCGAAGCGGGGAATATCCTCTAAATCCAAATGCTGCGCATGCTCAATCCGAAATCTATGATCTGTTGCCTGCTCAGGATATTTTTCGATCGCTGTTTGATAGCTATTGAGTACCTCTTGATTGGCTCTATCTCCAATCGCATGGGTACATACCTGAAAGCCGTTTTTGATTCCCTCTTCTGAAATCTGGGTAATCACTTCAAAAGGCTGATCTGGATTTCCCAATTCTGATGGTGCGTCGGTATAGGGTCTCAATAATAATGCTCCATACGAACCCAAAGCGCCATCAGCATAGCATTTGATCGCTCGTACGGTTAGGTAATCATCCAACAAGGGGCCACGCTCATACCAATCATTAAGCTGGTCTTGGTCCTTGCCATTGAGCATGACATATAACCTTACAGGCAGCTTGTCTTCATACAAAAGATCTTCGTATAGGTCCAGCCATTTGGTTCCTACCCCAGCATCGTGTACCGTAGTGATACCATTAGCAAGACACTCTTTAGCGGCTTCCTCGGCCCAAGTACGCATGGCTTCTTCTTCAGTAGGAATGTGAGCGCTAACCAGTTGCTCAGCCTCTTCATTCATCAATCCAGTAGGTTCGCCATCCAGCCCCTTGATTACTTCGCCGGTTTCATCAAATTCGGTCTCTGCAGTAATACCCGCAATTTCCATAGCCTTAGCATTGGCCAAAGCAGCATGGCCACTAGCATGACGAATATAAACTGGATTATCTGGACTGACAGCACTCAACAAATGGTGAGTTGGAAAGCCTTGTACCATCATTTCTGGTAGACTTTTCCACTTGCTTTGGTGCCAACCTCGGCCGGTAATCCACTCGCCCGGTTCCGCTTCCATCACTGCTTCTTCGACCAAGGTTATGATTTCGTTATAACTCTCAGTGCCAGCAAAGTCAATCTCCGTCTTGAGCTTGCCTATCCCCAAAAAGTGAGCATGGCTCTCAATAAAGCCCGGTACCATGACTTTGCCTTCAAGATCAAGGACCTCAGTTTCTGCTTCTGTCCAATTGGCAGCTTCTTCATTAGAGCCGACAAAGACGATTTTTCCATCTTTTACCGCAAGAGCCTCCGCATTGGGCTGGGCTTCATTTACAGTATAGATTTTAGCGTTCCGTATAACGGTATCCGCCTTAGCACTCGAAGTCTCTTGAGCAGGTTCACAAGCAATAAAAACGAGTAGTATGAGTAGGAAGTAGTAGTTATTTGACATGTGTTAGAGCGTATTTCCAAGCTACAAGTTAACAAAAAGCCCTATATTCGATTATGGCCGCAGGATATTCTGGAACCCCACTCGCCAAAAAGCTTGGTATCAAGGCGGGAATGAAGTTGTTTGCCTACCAAGCGCCCCCACATTATCAAAGCTTATTGGATACGCTGCCAGAGGGCTGCGAATGGCTCAATGAAGGGGAAGAAGCCCAAACGGATTTTGTGCATGCCTTTTTCAAGGAGGAGGCTGAGCTGGTACAACGCCTTTCCTCGCTCAAAGCTCTGCTGCCGTCCAATGGCAGTCTCTGGCTTTCCTGGCCCAAAAAATCTTCCAAAATCGAAACCAATCTCAATCGAGAACTCATCCGTGAGCATGGCTTAGACTCCGGCTTGGTCGATGTAAAGGTCTGCGCCGTAGATGAAAATTGGTCCGGCTTGAAGTTTGTCTATCGCTTGCAAGATCGTTAGGGAGGGGACCGCTGCGCGGAACGCTTGCCCCAAAACCACCCCCGATTTCATTTCGATGGAGTCCCGAGTAGCGGGACGACGAGAAATCTCCTTGGCTCCCAAAGTGTTTACAATTTGCTGGATAGGAGATTTCTCGTCGCTGCGCTCACTCGAAAGGAAACGGAAGAAACTAAAACCATTATCGCTTCCACTTGATACTACAACCTACGCTAGCTTGCTGAGGATAGGGATATGCTTCACCCTTCAGCATAAAATCCATCGCCGCGCGAAAGTCATTTCCCGTAACCGCTATCCCACTACCCGGACGAGACTCGTCAAAGCGACCATGGTAAACCGCTTTAAGTTCTGCGTCAAATAAGTATAAATCTGGCGTGCAAGAGGCATTATAGGCCTTGGCTACTTCCTGGGTCTCATCATACAAATAAGGGAATGGATACTGCAGTTGCTCCGCTAATTGCTTCATGCGTTCTGGCCCATCCTGCGGATAATACCTGACATCATTGCTACTAATGGCGATAAAATTGATCCCCTTGGGGAGATAATCATTGGCCATTTGTACCAAAGCATGATTGATATGGACTACATACGGACAATGGTTACAAATGAAAAAAATGGCGGTGCCTTGGCTGCCTTGCAATTGAGTCAGGCTCTTGTTTTGGCCGCTAACTGTATCATAAAGCTCGAATTCAGGAGCTGATTGTCCTATTTCAAAAGGATTGGATCCTACTAATGCCATGTTGTTATTTATTACTGCTGCGCAGAACGCTTATTTCTACCACAAATATAAGGATACTGGAATAGCGGTTCTGTTATTCTATTGCTGAATTGCGTAACATTGTCCCAGCACAATTTTTTTCCCTTAATAAGAAGCACAATAAGATGTATGATGAACACATGCTTGGCCACTCAGAGGGCACTGTCTTGCCGTCCCTAAGCTATGAGGATGGGCCCCAAGAAATCACGATTGCAGAAGAGCTTCCCAACTTAGTGAGAGGTATCATCTTGAATAGCCTACTCGTGTTGGCCGGACTTGCCCTTATGTATTTCTGGGATTACTCTAGCGATCCCAATAAAGTTACTAGGGTATATGTATTTGTTGTTTGCCTGGTAGCTATGGGCTTATATGGAGGGATTCGGCTCCTCAAAAAAAGCCTTGATCCCGATAGTCGCGTTCGGCTAACCGTCAATGCTGAGGGCATTTTTGACAATGAATCCTCTATGCGTTGGGAGAAGATCAAGGACATCCGTATCAAGCGACATAAGGTCAAAGGGACTTCTATCTACGAACTGATGATCATGCATAAAAATGATTTCCTCGAAAGTCAGGACATCACTAGTCTCGCTCTCCTGAGAGAAAATGAGCCAGAACCCTTCCACGATTTGAGAAGAGTTCTGGGCTATTATTTAAATCATTGATTGATCTAGTAAATCCAAGTCGGAGTAGTACCAGCCGGAGCGGTATTCTCTAAGCGTTCCGCGAAGCGGGGAATAAACATCTGATGGTAGCGCAAACGCGAAATGGCATTGGGTTGTGTATGATCACCGTTCCAGCAATGCTCGGCACGATCTCCATAGTCCACCTCGCCTTCATAGGCAGGCTGAGCGCTTTCCAAAAACTCCTCAGCGAGATAGACAGCATTGTTTAGATAGTAATTGTCCATGTCCCCGCAGTAGATGTTGATTTTGCCGCGAAGTTTAGGACCTATCGTTGCCCAGTCGCGCTGCATGATGTGTGTTAAATCATAGTTTTCGCGCCAATATTCAAGCACGTCTTGATTGATCTCGCCAGTCTCTTTGTCCCAGACACGCACCGGATAGCCGTCATCGCCTTGAGGAGAATAAACTGCTTCCCAAATGTCAAACTGCTGCCCAGAACGGCTTTTAGTGCCCAAGGCGAGTTCGCGCAGGTTCATATCCTCTAGGGTGGCGTCCACATTGCCTAAATAGTCGCGATGACCCGCTCGCTTAGTGGTGCGAAATGAGCCGCTTAAATTGTAAGCGTTCTCCTCCTCATAGAGATTGAGCAAGCAATAGGCCCTAAAATCAATGGGATCGGGGCAAGCCGCATAGCAAGTTCCATACTCATCTGGATATTTGACTTGTACAGCCAGCGCCTCCCAGCCACCAGTCGAGCCACCATAAACTACGCGGGCCCAGCCTTCGCCTATACCGCGAAAGGTCTCTTCGATATGAGGGATCAATTCATAGGTAATCGCGTCCCCATAAGGACCTAGATTGGCGGAATTAACCGCATAGGAATCGTCATAATAGGGATTGGCATGTTGAATCTCGATGGCTAAAAAGCGCGGAAAATCAGGCCCCGTCCAGTCTTGGTAAAACTTGTATTCCTCTTCCTGCACGATTTTGTTATAGCCCTCTAGCTTAAAGCGAGCACTGTACTCAGGCTTGAGATCTGGATCAGGAGGGGTGGTGCGAAAACCGCCAAAATCACTCGGAAAATGGCCGTGCATAATCGCTAGCGGATATTTTGCTTCAGGATGCTCATCAAAGCCCTCGGGCAAGAGTACGTGTGCGCCTAGATACATATCACGACCCCAAAATTCACTCAAGAGGTCGCTTTTGATTTTAATATGTTTGATGTATTTGCTGTCCTCCGGCGGGGTGATAGGAGGAATCTCCTCCGTCAGCGCAATTTCGATCCGGCTGTTTGATTTGATCGTTACCTTTTGTGGTTTACTGTAAAGATTGCCGGGAGCGCGGTTCCACTGTTGGCCTTCCCCACGATCCATGGGCAATTTGACGGTATGACCCGTCTTGAGATTGAAGGTTTCGTATTTGTGAAGTAGGGCCTGCACGTAATATTCCCCTTCGGGTAAATCCGTCAGACTTTTGATAGGATAGCCGTATTCTTCGGCCCCAAAAGAGATAGGCGTTCGGCCCTGCCAGCCCTCTACATCCATCCCAAAAACCTGCTGGGTGGAGGGGCGATCCGTAATCTGAAAGCGGGGTTCATTGCTATCATCGGTAGAGATCAGCAATAACAATCTGCCGTCAAAAGCAGTGTCTTGGGCAAAGCTTATGGTAAAGCTAGCACTCTGCTTTTGCTGCGGACTTTGGCAGGCCGCCAAAGCGACCAACAATAAGATTAAAGCTAAAGTAGTTTTCATTTGAGTAGGATTGGTTATGGACAAAATAGCCAAGATTCCGCATTGCTGAGTATTTTTAGCCTAGAAATTCTGCTCTATCATGAAAAAGCGCCTCCCATTTCTCCTTCTCTGTCTCGTACTTTGGGCTTGTAGTAGTCCTGCTGAGGCTCCTGCGGAGAACGCTCAGCCTGCTTCTAAAAAGCTGATGGTAGATATCTGGATCAAGGGTGGGACCCTGATTGATGGTAGTGGAGGACAAGCGTTCGTCGGAGACCTGCTCATCAAAGGCCAAGAG
>CAZHOC010000285.1:0-6702 GCA_964534295.1 uncultured Bacteroidia bacterium
GTCTTAGCGAAGAAAGGCACTGCACAAACTGATCGACTTGTTTGGGCTTATAGCGACGGATTTTGTCCATCAAAGCACTCATTTCGTCTTCAGTTTCCTGCATAGCCTGCCGGGTCTGCTCACGCAAACGACGCACTTTGGCAAATTCATCTATGGCCGAAGCAGCAGCTTCTCTGACTGCAGCTAGTGGCTCGTTTAGACTTTGGGTCTCCGACTGATTGATCCAGTAGTAACTATCAAGGATCTCATTCGTCTTGCGGACTAAGTCCACATAGAGATTTCCGTATTCATCCCCCTTGTTTAGGAGGGTTAGGAGTTCGTTGCACTCCGCCATCCCACGGACAAGGTCTTTGTTTCCAATTTTGTAGAGATAGGTATCCACATGCTGCTCAGGGGCCGCAATAGAGTCTCCATAAGGGGTTTGCCAAACCTGCACTACATGGTGCCTGCTAGGCGTTTCCTCAGCCCTAAAGTAGCAGAGCTCCCCGTCAGGGAAAATGGAAAAACCACTACAAATAATAGGCGTTGCCACCTGCTGTTCCACTAAATTGTAGGGCAAGAGTACATATGTCCCTTCCTTGCGCTGATAGAACATGTAGAGAAAGTCTTCACCGTTCGGCGAAGCCAGACGCTTTTCAAACTGTAGATCATGAATAAGATTGTCAAAGATCTTATAGTCTCCGGTTTGCAGATAATAGCCATTGGAGAAAATAATCCCCTGATCATCAGGCAGTAATACACATGACTGATCGAGACTATCCACTCTTAATACGGTCTGCATCTTCTCATTGAAGATGAGGTAGCGCCAGGTTTTTTCCTGATAAGGGCGAATCTTAAGCACGATCAAATTGCCTAAGTCAGCGTAGTAAAACTCCGCATCGTCTAGGGTTTGATCGGCATGCTCTACCGCTTCTTCATAAATACCATGCCCTGAGTCTGTATTGTCTTCGACTTTGATGGTCAAATCACCACCAACGGTTTCGACAAAAACACGGTCAAGGATAGAAATATGTGGGTGCTTTCCGCGACGCTGCATCTCGCGAGTAGTACGTACCCAACGAAAAGCATGCTGCTCTGGAAAGCGATATTCATGGTCAAAGCGATTGCCTAAATAATTGAGACTATCGTCATTGATCGCCCATTTAAAAGTCTTGAGATCGTTTTGCCCCTTGCCTACCTGGAAGACCATATAAAGATGTGGTCCTATGACAGCAAACTTGGCAAAAACGGTGTCTTTATAGTATTTGTAGAGGTTTTTGAAGTCCTCCAAAAACTGAGCGTTCTCGATCAGAGACAATGCCTCTTCATGAAAACTATGGTCCTTGGGATCAAAACGAAAAGCACTAAAAACGTCGCTTAATTCGAGCTCGGACTTGAGTCCGATATGGACGTTGTAGCCAAATAAAAAATGTGGGCCGACCGCCACCATATCCCGAGGGATACAATTGTGCTGGGTGGTTATGCGGTCGGTTGCAATGAGGCTGGTTTCAATGGCACCAAAAACCTCTTTGCGCTCGACATTGAGCTTTTGTAGGCGGTTACGAAGTTCATCCGCATGCTTTTGTAAGCGGCGCTGAATGATTTCGTAGGTTCCTCCTTCTAAAGCAATATTCTGATCGGTCATTGTTGTTTTATATCCTGAAAGGCAAGGCCTTTCAAAAGCGTTAAGCGTGCTGTGTCCTGGCCTGGGTAGGGCTGATCAAGTTGAAAAAAATCTTGATTGCCAGACCAAATAAGGACGGTACCATAATCTGGAGACCAGTATCGCATGTGGCCTGGAGCCGCATCGCCTACATGGGCATAACCATAAATGCGATAAAGCTTATCCTCACCTATGCTTAAGACGCCATCCAGACTGGCTTGTAATTCATCTGTCAAGGCAAACCAAGCACTATCTTGGTAAACCCTGAGTTCATATTCGAGGATCGGAAATCGCCCCCCGACATTGTTAGGATCAAAGTGAAATTCGTAGAGATTGTACTCCCGCTGACCTGTCTCCGTGAGAAACTGATTATAGATTTCGAGATAGGTCCAGTTGCCATCTTTCTTTTCAACCAGCGACCACTGCACTTCCTCTTCAATCACCTTCCCCGCCTCCTCATAAAGGTAGCTTTGCTTTTGCTTTGAATTCTGTACCAGCGCTTCAATCGTCTGACGCTTTTGCGCCACTTCTGAAAGCGTTTCCGTACAGGAAAAAAGCAGTAAGCTCAGGAAAAGCGGGAGAAGCCAATGGCCCCTCCCTATGGTTAGCGTTGTGTACATTCTTGGAGTATAAAGTACTTAGTATGGAGTAGAAAGTATGCGAGGCAATATTTCATATTATATGTCTTAATACTAACTACTAACATCTTAATACTATCTCTAAAGTATCCCTAGACTATCAGCCTTTTTGTCGGCAATACCCAGGGTGGTAGCGGTGCTAAGCAATTGATTCAAGATCCCTTGCTTTTCGCCGTCTTGGGTCTGGCTAAGCATTTTCATGATCAGGGCAGATACCGTCAGATTGCGAATGTCATCACTACTCAACTTGAACTGTCCGATAAAGTCGCGCAATTTGCCTTGAAAGTCGCCATTGCCATTGGAACCAAGGAGGGCATTTTTAAGGTCTGCCACATGCTGGTTTTCCATGATTTTATCGACGTACTTGCTTTGGCTCACGGCCTTGGTGATACGATCGAAGAACTCGGTTTCGCCACCGACGATGTCGATGTTTGCGCTCTTGAGAGCTTCAGAAAGCACTTGGGCTTGCGCTTGAGCGATTTCACGCTGGATAGCGATTTGCGCCAATTCCACTTCCTTGTCTTTCTCCAAGCGGAGCTTGAACTCTTCGTGCTCCTTGCCTACTCCGTCGAGCTTCTGCATGGCTTCCGCTTTTGCTTCAACCCCTTTAGCGTCAGCAAGGGCTTTTTGCTCGATCACTTTGGCTTCTGCCAGACCAGCTTTCTCGTCTGCGATGGCTTGCGCTTCGGTAACTTGAGCCTCTGCCATACCACGGTCGATAGAAAGTTCTGCTTCCACACGTCCAATCTTACGATTGGCTTCGGCTTGGGCTTCGCCTTTGATTTCGATGCCTTTGGCTTCAGCGACAGCTTGCTGCTCAAGGATATTGGCCTGTGCCTCACCTTCTTTCTGGTGCGCTTCTGCTTTGGCTTCCATCACTTTGGCCTCGGCCATACCAATAGAGGCATGCTCTTCAGCTACTGCATCGGCCATGATTTTCTTAGCTTCTGCTTCTTTATCGATCGCTTCGCGCAACGCATTGGCCTCGATCATGCGCTTTTCAGCTTCTAGCTGAGCAGCCTCTTTATCAGCCTCAGCACCTTTGATCTTCCGTACCAATTCTTCTTCGGCCTTTTGCTCAGCAAGGGTCAAAGCAACTTTCTTATCACGCTCTGCGGTAGCAATGGCTTCCGTATCCTTGATTTTTTCTTGCTCTTCGACCACTTCGCGCTCGACGGCTACACGATCACGAATCACATCTTGGATGTTCTTCTTCTCTTCTTCGACCGCCTTCTCTTTTTCGATCTGCGCTAGGGTAACGATACGCTCCCTTTCTGTGGCTTCGAGCTCTTTATCACGTACTACCTTTTCCGTTTCAATGGCTTCGGTGCGCTCTTTATTTTTGGAAGCGACAATCACATCACGTTGCTTGTTTTCGGTTTGGATCGCGAGTTCGCGCTCCTTTGAGATGCGAGCGGTTTCTGCTTTGAGAGACTCCTCTTCTTGTACTTTGCGTGTCTCGGCCAGTTCTCTTGCTCTTACGGCTGCGATTTCACGTTTTTGTACTTCTTCTTTTTCGACCAGCTGCTTATCAAGCTCTAAGATTGCTTCTTGAGCCTCTACGTCTTGCTTACGGATTTCTTTTTCCTTCTCGCGCTGGATTTTGTTTGCCAGCGTAATCTGCTTAGCGGTCAGGTCGCGAATCTTTTTGATACCTTCAGCGTCGAGGATATTTTCCTCATCCAGATGCTCAACATCAGTCTGCTCTAAGTAGTCAATCGCACAGTCATCTAGGTAGTAACCATTGAGGTCCTGACCAATCTGATTTACAATATTGTCGCGAAACTCTGCTCGTGCATTATAGAGATCAGAGAAATCAAATTGTTTACCAACAGTTTTAAGGGCTTCAGAAAACTTGGCTTCAAAGAGTTGAATCAACATTTCTGGATCAGAAGCGCGCTTACAACCAATAGTTCTGGCAACTTTCTTGACATCCTCATTAGTTGCGTTGACTCGCACAAAATAAACCACTTTGATGTCGGCCCGAATGTTGTCCTTACAGATCAGTCCATCCTTGCCTTCGCGGCTAATGACAACTTGTTTGAGGGAGATATCCATGGTTTCTGCTGTGTGCAAAAGCGGAACCACATACATTCCTTCGAAGGCTACTTTGGTACTTCCCATCCCAGTTCGAACGAGGGCTTTCCCCTGCGTTACCTTGCGATAGAAGACCGCGACAAGTATTACATAGATTAAGACTACGCCAAGAATAATACTGCCACCAATAATACCAATGTTAATCAGTAAATCGTCCATGCGTTAATAATATGGTTGAGTGTAAAATATGAGGTTTATATGTCAAAAGGAGCAACGATAAAGTAATCTTCTTCCTTGTGATATTCAATGATTAGGCCTTTTTCTCCTGCTTTGATAGGCTCTTTGCCTTCTTGTAGCTTAGCGGTAATAGAATGATGATCTTCTTCGACCATTACTTCTGCTTGGCCGATTGCATCGGAACGCAGTGTCGT
This sequence comes from uncultured Bacteroidia bacterium, assembly GCA_964534295.1. GTDB lineage: Bacteria > Bacteroidota > Bacteroidia > J057 > J057 > JBCAWW01. The sequence continues at coordinate 4,749 of CAZHOC010000285.1, forward strand.
GCGAGCCTTACAGATTTTCCCAACCAGCTTTTTCTTAGAAAGTCCTTCTTTATTGAGTTTACTGTAGGAGCTTTTGAAAGGCTCCGATAATAGCTTACCTACTAAAAGGCTGACTATTAGGTTAGGCATCATCAAGGCTAGGGGAAACCAAGCGTATTGAGGATACCAGATATGGTTGGCGATTATCCCTATCACCCACATGGAAAGCACCACCAAGCTCACATAGATCATGAAGGGTACCTTGCCAATATTGAGGAAGGATAATACGCTCACAAAGAGGCCTCCGCCACCAATATCTGCCTCTGCTTCTGCATCAACGTCCATATCCACATCGACATCTACGTCCACGTCGATATCCACGTCTGCATCTAGTTCGATCTCAAAAAACTCTAAATCCAAGGCTCCTAAGAGTACCGAAAGGAAATAAAGGAGAACAAAACCTAATAAAATAGTATAAAGGAGATTGGGGGCCGAAATGGCTTCACGAAACAATTCTTGCATCGCGATAATAGTTTAAGCGTTGAACTGTGTGTTTGTATAATGATACGCCGGAGAAGCAATTTGGTTACAATAATTAAAAATTATCGATTAACCAATTATTCGAAATAATGAATTATACAAAGGCCTACAGAAACGCCTCTTACTAAAGAGATCAATCGCAAGTATAAAAGGTTGGAATAGTAGCATTAATTTTCATCTTTACTGGCAACAATTGCCTCTAATATAGCTCTTTCGCTCTCTTGTACATCTGTAGAGAGCTGCTGTAAAATTACTTGATTTGCTAAAGGTGGCTGCCCAAACTCAGTTTCGGGTAATTCAGACTCTAAGCTTTCTGCATCAAAAGGTAGAGATACGCCAGGTAATTCTTGACAAAGGGGCTTCATTGCTTTCTGCAATTCATTCATCTCTAGGACCAGACGGCCAAAGATAGAATCATTGAGCATAATGCCTGTTTGTGTGCTACGCGAAGCTTGGGTCTTCTCAATTCGCTGGTCAAGGCTTTTCAACTCATTTTGTAATGCCACCACATGAATGTGCATTTTACTTAGCAAGGGCTTTGTATCAACACCCGGAATAGCATGCTCAGTTTGGGAAGCGTTCTCGTAGAGATCCGCTATACTCAAAGACATCTTTTCATCGGAAACAGATTGGCAAGAAGCCAATACTCCCAAAAAGATGATTAATAAAAAGGGAAAACTATATTTATTCAACGGTTTCACTATCATAGCGAGATACAGTATATACATTTGGATCTAGTTCTATTTTAGCCATGATTCTATCCAACTCTTCGTCATTATGGACATAAAGGTGGAAGAATCCTTCAAACATCCCTTCCCGCGACTCAATCGTCACTTTCTGGATATTGAGTTTGAGTTGTAAAGAGATCACACGTATAAGGTCATTTAGCATTCCTTGCTTGTCAAGACCTACTACCTTAATGCCTACCAAAAAGGTAACATCTTTGGAATCTCCACTATCGGCCCATTTGGCTCGCACTACCTGAGATCCAAAGCTAGACATCAGGGAGATTGCTTTTTCGCAAGAAGGGCGATGGATGGTGATTTTATCCCCCTCTACAAAACCAAGGATATCATCTCCCGGGATAGGGTTGCAGCATTTACCTAAAACATAGTAATCAATACTTTGTTCTTTGCCCATTACGAGCATATCGGCATCTACCCCTAATTCTTTAAGCCTGGCCTTCATCCACTGCTGCCTGCGCTCCCAAGCCTCGATATATTCACTTCCTACAGCTTTGCCTTCTTTTTTAAGTTGAATGAACTCTGGAATCTTCTTGGTATCTATTTTTCGAGAACCTAAGGCAAAGAAGAAGTCTTCTGCGCTAGGCATCATAAAGTAGGCCAAGAGTTCCTTCATGTAAGGATGATTCTCATCTACATCATATTGACGAGCACGCCAGAGAAATAACATCCGGCCTTGCTCGATAATTTCG
>CAZHOC010000286.1:0-6672 GCA_964534295.1 uncultured Bacteroidia bacterium
ACCTCATATACTAGGTGATGGAGCCCTCTTTTGCCCACATCCCCGATATACATGGCGGGACGCTTACGTACGTGTTCGATCCCCTCAAGGACCTGAATATTACTAGCGGAATAATCCTGTGACTGCTTTCCTTCTTCGCTCATTTTTTGGTATAAATGCGTTGAAAATATAGCCTGCTATATAGCTATCAAATATACGCAATAATGGCCAAAAAACATAGGCTTAACACTCAGGAAAACTAGGCCTTATTGACTGATAATCCACACTTTATCGGTTTCTATCATTTCGCCTTTTTGCCAACAGATGAGATAGAGTCCCGAGCTTAGTTTTAGGCTCCGAATCGGTATGCTAAATTCCTCGCTTGCTACCTCAGATTGAGAATAAACAACACGGCCTTGCATATCAATTAGACTTAACTGACCGTTCGCCGCAGGCATGACTATATTGAGGATTTTGCTGGCTGGATTGGGATAAGTTGTTAAGGGAGCCTGCTGCGCAGAACGCTTATTTTTATCTATCTTTTTGTTGTCGCTTTTGGAATTGTTTCCGTTACCATTTCCGTTGTTATTGCCTTTCCCTTTATTACTTAGGCCATTGAGCGCATTAAAAGCACTGGGGGTACGACTAGTCGCAATAAAAAATCCATTAGGTAGATTACTATCTAGGATACTGGCAGCTCTAGTGGGCCAAATAACCACTGTAATGCCTTTGCCTCCGCCTTTACCACTAAGATCAAGACGAGAGCTGTAATCTAAAGTATCTCCGGGAGAAAGTAATATTGGCGCACCATCATTGAAATCTTCCTCATCTACACTTAGATTGTTGTAATCAAGTGAATCCGGAATAGAATCTAGGTAGGAATAACGTACAATAGATTCATTGGTGTTTATGTACCAATCGGAAGGACCATGATTGATAATCTTTGCATCTACCTGTAATTCAAGATTTGCATCAGCAGAATCTGGAACTTGCACATCATAGATTTCAATGTCAAGATTTTGGGCAGGTAGTAAATAGACTATGAGCAGTAAGCAAAAGACTAGATAAGAACGCATAAAAGTTTGATAAAAGGGTGTGTATTGGTCCCCGTAAAATAATAAATAGCTGTAAATACCAAGATATTTATTGTACAAACGGTTAATTTTACGATATGAAGCTACTCAGCAGAATGATTAGGTCGATGAATAAGGAGGAGATTAGAGGTTTCCGACTTTTTACCGATCGTATTCAATCTGCAAAATATGATAAGAAGCTCGTTGACCTTTTTGATCTCCTTAGGAGTGGAAAGTTTGAGGAAAGTGACAAGGAGTTGGTCAAGAAATTATATGGAAATAATAATGCCAACGCTTATTACCGACTCAAAAACCGATTAGTCAATGACTTGGAACGTAGCCTGCTAATTCAGCATCATGTCCTCGATGATCGGGTAAAGGTGTTGAAGTATAAGACATTAGCCAGGATATTCCTTTTTAAATCTGAGTATAAAAGCAGTCATGAATACTATTTGAAAGCGGCAAAGCTCGCGATGAAGATGGGCTTCCTCGATTTAGAGATCTCAATTTGTGAGGAGCTGCAACATCTCAGTAATTTTACTGCAGAAGTCGATCTTGAAGAGATCATTCGCTATAAAACCAATCTTCTTCAGTCCTATCTAGAAAAGCAAAAAATAGATGGGGTGCTACAATTGATTTCGCAGCGCCTAAAACGTACAAATTTTGATGGCCGAAATCAGCAATTGACAGAAGAGTTGAGCCAAATTCAAAGTTCGCTTGAATTATTGCCTCAACAACTACAAGATGCCAGCGTCAAATTCAAGATTAACAAATGCGTTCGCGAAGCGCTTTTAGGCAAAAAAGACTTCAAGACCCTCGAAAGTTATCTCACTCAGACTTATCAAGAATATGTTGAGCAAGGGATATTTAACGCAGCAAATCATAAGGAAAAGATTGTCATTCTTTCTTGGATCGTCAACACCCTGACCAAGAACCGCAACTTTATAGCCTCTCAACAATACACCGAAGAGCTAGGAAAAGCTTTACAGGAACATAATCGACTTCTTTTTAATCAATATATCTGGACTTACTATCAAGGTCAGATTTTCAACTTCGTTGGAACGGGAAATCTTGATGCTGCTATCAATTTATTGCTTAAAATCCAAGAGGAGCACCCCCGAGAATCCATCCCGGCCTACGACCTTTTCATTGTATTTAATCTCGCCAGACTCTACTTTGATAAGAAGGACTATACGCAAGCAACGACACAGATCAATCTGCTACTGCATAGTGACACCTTTGTCAAACTAGATAAGTCTTATCAGTTAACGGTTAGTCTTGGGGAGTTGATCTTACGGATGGAAATGCGGGATTGGGATTATGCTACCCATCGACTGCGAGAATTTAAACGAAAGTTTCGCAGCATGCTCGGTGAGGATGCCTACGCTCTTGAATCACAATTGGTAAAGATCATCCATATCATTTGCCGCAATATGAGCTTTCGTTTCGACAAAAAGCTGGACGTACTCGTGGATGCGTTTTTGGAACAAAGCACCTATGAAGTGGGCAGCAATGAGTTTATCAGCTACAAAGCGTGGATCTTCTCCAAAAAGCACCAGCGCGATTATTATGGCGTGATTCTCGAGTGGCTAGAACAATAAGGGGATGCTGAATCTGGAATGTAGAATGCCGAATAACGAAATCAAAATTCATTATTCGACATTCAGAATTCCCTAGTTTTTGTCTTTCTTCTTCTTTTTGGGGAAGCCAAACTTATCCTTAAGGTCCTTTAGTTTATTGACAACTGAGTCGCCTAGTTGCTCACGGGCTTGGTCTTCTAAAGCTTGCTCAGCTTCTTTTTTGGCTTGGTTAGCAACTCTTTCTAGAGAGTCTTTTGCCTGCTGCTTAGCGATATCTAAGGCTCTTTGAGCGCTATCGATGGCTTGTTGCTTAGCCTGGTCTGCTTGAGCTTTAAGACTATCCTTGTTCAAATCTACATCTAAGCCAGTTTGCTCTTTGAGTTTATCCTCCGCCAAGTCTAATGCTTGTTCTTTTACTGCATCTCCGGTTCCGCCTCCTGCACCGCTGATTTTGGGAGCTTTGGAAGTGCCTCCAACGAGTAAGTTGACTACTACTCGATCGCTAGTTTGGATTGCGCCGCCACTTAGGTTTGCCAGTGCCTGGAACGCTTGGTCGCCGATGCTGCCTGAAGGCGCATCTATGCTTACCTTATAATCCAGGCTACCTTCGAGACTCTGGCGGCCGCTGAGATTCAATTTAATGCCCTGATATTCCAAATCTATCGGTGCCACGATCAAATACCCATCTAAGATTTCAAACTTCCCTTTAACGTCTTCAAAACTAAAATCACGTAGGGCGCTGAGTTTGGTACGATCCGCCAAGGCAGTAAACATGGGCGCTTCTTTAAATTCACCTTGCTTTAGCTGGAAAGAGCCTAGACTGTAGAGGTCCTCAAGCACAGGAGACATATCATCCTTAAGGCGCCCTTTGATGCCTAGCTCCGTATTGGCAATACCGTTGAGAAATTCTAGGGCCGGGGCAAAGGCCTGAATTGGACTGAAATATTGATATGCGTCATCTACGCTTAGGTCCGAGATGTCGAGATAGAAGTTATAGGTAGGTTGTTTAAGATTGCTCGTCTCATAAAGGCCGTTCATACCCACTTGACTGCCAAACATGTCAAACTTGATGTTTTCCATGCTCATCTCTTCATCGGCCACATTGATTTTGCCGCTAAAGCCTTTGAGGGTGAGATCATCATAAATCACTTCATTAGCGCTAGCCTGAATCGTCATATTGAGATAATCTGGCACTGGAATGACTTCCCAGGGCTCTTCTTCAGTAGGAGTGGTATTTTCGTTAGTTGCTTCTGTTTCTTCTCCCATCCATTCATTGACGTCTAGGCGATTAGAGCTTAAGGTGAGATTCCCACCCAAGGGTTGGTTGGGCATCAAGCCGTAGGCGAGATAATTATCGATATAGCCTTGTCCTTTAAAATCACTCTTGCCTAGCTTCCCACTCACGCTTTTTAGCATGAGTTTGTCCGCGGTAAAGTCAGCGCTGCCTTGATCGATTGCAAAGCCTGGCTGCACATACCACAAGTCTGAGTAATAAAGATTCTTCACCTCGGCACTTCCACTAGCTTTTAACACGTCATAACGTTCTGCCTCTAAATCAGAATAGCGACCCTCGGTTTCAAAATCGCTAAGATCGACTATCCCCCGTAGGGTCATACTATCAATAGGATAGATCTGCATGACTTTTTCGAGATCAAGTCTTCCTTTCGCTTTTAACCGATAAAAGGGATCGTCAAAGTTTTGGACAAAGACACTCCCGTCAATTGGCTCTCCATCCATGAGTAGATGGAAGTCAGGTATGTCCAATACTGCACTGCTTAGGCTACCATCTTGATCTACCAGGCTGCCATGAAAGCTAAATTCACTCAACTCAGCTGGATATTCATCGTTTTTGATATATCCATCGTCTAAATTCATTTTTGCGTTCACCTGCGGGAAACGTCCAGCCGTTTCATTGTAGACTCCTTTGGCAGTAGCATCTACTGCAAACTGACCTTTTAGCTCAGTGCCTTCTAAGGGGAAAATTTGAGTGATTTCTCCTAGGTTTAGATCGGCTTTGACATTACCATCAATGCTCATGTTTTCTAACCCTTTTACCTGAGCCTCTGCATCCACCGGATTATTGCCAAGGTCGGCATGTAGCTTTTTAAGGTCTATAAATAGTTGCTCTAAATCTCCATCTGGACAATCCAGTTTAAGATCCATCTGCACATTTGAAACCGGAGTGGGTAAATCTGGATATTGGAGAAAACCGTTCTGCACGGCAAGATCCAATCCAAATCCGGGTATCTGAGCCTCATTATAAGTGCCTTTGACAAAACCATTAAATACCAAGTCGCCCTCCGTTTTAAGAGTGGCAAAATCGGCGGTATAAACTCCCGGCACTAAAGAAAGGATGCTACGAAAGCTAGTCTGCTTAGCGGCGTAGTTGATGTCTAAATTTATATCGTCCCCTGGCATCTGCATGCTACCATCCAATTCTAGTGCAAGATCATTGATTCGAATTTCGTTTTGCAAAAAATCGATTGCGAGATCCTTAGTTGCATCAATCTTTAGGTCTACTTCTCCTCCAATTTTTGGATTGTTGAGATAGGTGATACCGTCATAATTGACAAATACTCTATCTGTTTCAGTTTGAGTGGTTAGTTCATAGACGGTAGCACTAAAATCTCCTTTCCCTTTGTGTTGCAGACCGCTAATATGGGCATGTATGGGGAGAGTCGCATCTTCATAATCTAACTCGGCATTGATGATTTCATAGGATTGGAGGGTAAGCTGGAAGTTAGTACTGCTACTGGCTTCTGTTTCTGTGGCAGTTCCGCTCTCGCGAACGATATCATAATTGGCTTTGCCATCCTCTTGGACTTTAACGCGGATCTTAGGCTGGTCGAGGATCAGTTGTTTGATCTCCATCGGGCCATCGCCGATAACGCTCATCAAATTGACTACTAGAGAAACCTCCTTACCCTGAGCCAGGGTATCTCCTGCAAAAGGAGCTTCATTGACTAGACCAAAGTCTTGCATGGCAACTCTGACGTTGGGAAAGTTGCGGAAAAAGGATAGATCTAAGTCAGTAAAATAGAAGGTGCCTACCAAACTCTCGTTGGCAGTATCTTGGATGAGGGCGTTGATTTTATCTTTAAAGAGAAAAGGAGCTGCCGCCAAGGCGCCCACAAATAATGCTACTACTATAAAAAGTATACGCAGAAGCTTTTTCATATCAATTTTGCTTGTAGAGGCTATGCTTTAAGATTTGACCTACGCCAAATTAAAACCCATCTATCGGACATGCAGATTGATATCGCGAAAAACTTACATTTGGTAGAGAAGTATCTAGCCAAGCAAGACAAAAAATACCAACCAAGTCAATAGGAGAACGGGCATCAATATGACGAGACTGTACTTCAGAATGTAGCCAAAGAAACTGGGCATTTCTACGCCCCGCTCCTCTGCAATGGCTTTGACCATGAAATTAGGACCGTTACCGATGTAGGTTAAGGCCCCAAAGAATACGGCTGCCACAGAAATGGCTTTAAGATAGGCTTGGGTGATGATACCAGCAGGACTCGTACCAGCCGCAAATGCTTTGACATCTTCGATATTGCTCACATTTAGGTCAAACTTCGCCAAAGAAGCTGAGAGGAAATTGACATAGGTCGGAGCATTGTCAAGGAAGCCAGAAAGAGATCCTGTGATCCAATACATGGAGTTGACGGTAAAGAAGGACTTACCGGTATCACTCGCCGCAAACTCTCCGATCAATTGGAGAGCTGGCATCATGGCAAAGAATATTCCCGCAAAGAGGTAAACCACCTCTCCGATAGGCTCAAAGGTGAATTCGTTCCCTCTAAGGGCTCGTTTATCTGCTAAGAAATAGCTGGCAGCACCAGCACTCAATTGGATGATCTCTCTTAGGAAAGAGTATTTGGTGCCGTGATAATGTATGGCAGGTACCCAGTCAATCACATTCGGGTCTAGGAATACTGCGGCAACAATCACCCCTAACCAGTAGAAATTCCTCGTACCCGTAATCTGAATTTTGCCAGAGTATATGGACTCAACCTTATCTAGGTCGGAGGCGT
>CAZHOC010000287.1:0-6657 GCA_964534295.1 uncultured Bacteroidia bacterium
GGACCTCGAGAGAAATCATGCTCACTGGCTAGCCTCCATGCGCCCGTCTCGTCATAATAGCCTTGGGCCACATTGCGGACGGAGATGGAAGGGCCAAAACCAATTTCAAAGCCATATTTGTTTTCACGGAAACCATTGAGCACTACCAAGCTCGGGATAAACATGGACTGCTCCAGTCCGCCAATCAGACCGATGGTCTCGATCAAAGCCTGGAAGTTACCAGAGCTCATGTATTGTACTTCGTACTGAAAACCTAACTGACTGATCACCGGCAGAGCATCATAGCCTCCTTGATCCAAGGGCGCTTGTAAGCGTTCGGCTGTGCCGCCACCGATATAGGCAAAACCAATGCGAGGACCATTGTTGATGATGCGAGAAGAACGTGGCGTTTGCAGGATATCGTAAAAGGCCAGATTGTTGACGATCATGGGATCGTTTTCGATTTCCAACAAATCATTAAGGGAGAGCATGAGCATGTTTTGGAGCTCGTCTTCCATGTTGAGGTACTCCCCTACCTCAGCGGCTTCGATCAAGCCCGTTTTGACGTCAACAATCTTGATGGTGATGATGATCTTATCCATAAAGCGTTCGGCATTGCCGGTGATCATCTTATCTACTTCCAGGACTTGACCGGCTTCTAAGAGACAGCGAGTGCTGTAGCAATTCATCATGTCGACTTCTGTACCGTCTAGCAGGTCCTCCATGTCATATTTGTCCATGACTTGGTAGCGCTTGAGCTTTTGAAGTTCTAGACGAAGTAGATTACCAAGCATGGCAGGGTCTTCGACTAGGCCGGCCGCATCTACATTTAGGACTGCGGCTTTGGGTAGGGAAGTAAGAGGTGCTGTAGGGGTATCAACTGTTTCTTGAGCAAGGCTATATAAAGGCGCGAGGACAACTATATAGAGCAAGAGGAAAAGTTTTAATTGGATTTTCATGTTAATGGGAATTAATCGTTGAAATAATTGTGCTAATTGGTTATGGCATAAAATTGGGGATAATGGTCCCCAAGGGCCTTGCACTCAGCTTACAAATGCTTGGATAAATCTTGCAAACGCCCATTTTTCGTACCTTTGCAGCAAATTATTCTTACTTATGGCCAAAATCGTGAGGCGTAATGCCGACGAATCCCTCGAGATTAGCAATGCCAAAAAGGCAGCACAATCTGATAGTCCTGCTTCCTTTCCTCTAGATGATATTAGTCGTCTGATCCGTCAGCGACGTTCTATATTCCCGCCTCAATACACCGATGAGGTTATCCCTCGTGAACATATTGAGCTCTTGCTTGAAAATGCGCATTGGGCGCCGAGTCACGGTCGTACTGAACCTTGGTTTTTTAAGGTCTTTCATGGCGATGCCTTAGCACGCTTTGGTGAGGTGCATGCAGCGCTATACAAAGAGCATATGGACGAGGATAAGTTCAAGCCAATGAAGTATGACAAGCTCAAACTTCGGGCTACGCAATGCTCTCATATCATTGCTATTTGCATGAAGCGCGGCCATAAGCCTAAGATCCCTGTCATCGAGGAGGTAGAGGCAGTTGCTTGCGCGGTAGAAAACCTCTGGTTAACGGCTACCGCTTTAGGGATCGCTGGCTATTGGAGCAGCGGTGGTATGACTTACCACCAAAGCATGAAAGACTTTTTGGGTCTAGGCGAAGAAGATCAATGCTTGGGGTTCTTCATGCTAGGGATGCCCAAAGAGGATGCTTGGCCCACGGGCAAGCGCGAAAATCCTTGGCAAGACAAGGTCGAATGGATCTCGGAGTAGATGGCTCTGCCAGCAGAAATACAGCAAGAAGTAAGTGAATGGCTGCAATGCCAAGTGATAAGCGTTCACCCGCAAGGGGGAGGCTGTATCCATCATGCCCAAAGAGTAGAAACCTCCAAGGGCCTTTACTTTGTAAAATATAATCAAGCCAGTCAGGCGCATAATTTTGAAGTCGAGGCCAAGGGCCTAGAGCTCTTGCGTTCGGCGAAGGCGCTCCGCATCCCCCAAGTGATCCGCCATGGGCAAGTGGGAGATTATGCCTATTTGATCCTCGAGTTTGTGGAGAGCGGTGCCCGAACGCCTAAGTTTTGGGAGCAATTGGGGCATGGCCTTGGCCAATTGCATCAGCAGCGAGGCGAAGCCTTTGGCTTGAAGTACGATAATTATATCGGTGCCCTGCCTCAGATCAATAGTCAAAGGGGCCGTTGGGTAGATTTTTTTAGAGAATGTCGCCTTCGGCCCATGGTCGAGCTAGCGGAGCGCAAAGGGCAGATAGACGCTAATACGATGCATCAGTTTGATCAATTGTATGAGCGACTGCCGATTTTGTTTCCAGAAGAAGCGCCCGTTTTGCTGCATGGTGACCTCTGGGGTGGTAATCTGATGACGGGAGCGAGTGCTGAGCCTGTTTTGATCGACCCAGCGGTTTATTATGGTCATCGCGAAATGGAACTCGCCTTCATGACTATGTTTGACAGCCAACCAGAAAGCTTTTACGAGGCTTATGAAGAAGTTTATCCCCTAGACGAAGATTGGGAAGATCGTATACCGCTTTGCAATCTTTATCCCCTGATGGTGCATGTCAATCTTTTTGGCGGGAGCTATCTCGGGCAGGTCAAAAGAAACTTAAAGGAATTGTTGAGTTGAGGAAGTTTTGAATGCATGAATTCCAGATTTGGACCTTCGATCTTGCTCCTGAGCAAAACTCAACAATTCTCCCCTTCAACAATTCAGAGACTCTTTAGCCTTTTTGCCAAAAGATTCCGAATTTACAGATTATGAAATCACGATTCCTATATCTGGTCTGTGCGACTCTAATCACCCTTAGCGCTTGTAAAAGCTCTTCTGAGCAAAGCTCAAGCTCAACCACTACTGATGCCACCCAAGCCACGGGTTCAGTTGAATTAGGCATTCCCGAAGGGACCTCTGAAGCAACTCGTCAGGCAATCTCTGAAGGCCTGATGGGAGACCCGAGTATGTTTCCTTATGTCTATGCTGGACCTAATTATACCAACTGGTTTGAGGCCTACACCATGCGCTTTCAATTGAAGTATACCGAGCAATGGTACCCGATGACCAATCTTCAAACCCCTTGGCTTAAGCCAGATGGTTATAATGAAAACGCCGGTAACTTCATTACTTATGTGCGCAATGGGCGTGATTTGACCCTGACCAATCCCTATACTGCGGTTCAATACATTCGCCGCACCATGCCGTATACGAGTACCCTAGATTCCATTTATCTATGGTTGGATGATACTCACCTCAATCGTAAGGCGGGTACCGTGCTGACGGAAAAAACTAGCATCATGACCGCTAGCAAAGTGGAGGCGATCGCTAAAGAGTACACCAATCCTGGTATTGAGGACGAACAAAAGCCAAGTAAGTACATCGCTTATGCCTACCTACCGTATAATGATGAATACTTTTTGGGCTTTGCTTTGACTTGTGCGGAAGAGTCAGACTTTAGTATGAATAAACCGCTCTTCTACGATTTGGTCGCCAGTTTTCAGTATCGCTAGTTCATGACGGAAACGCAAGCACAATTCGTCGGCCAAAAGCTGACCGAATTTGAAAAGTACCGCAAGACACAACATCGTAAGTACAAAATCTATAGAGGCATCACTAGGCCTTTCCGTATCGCATATATAGCGGGAGGAATACTGCTAGTGATTGCTTCTCTCCTGCCTTTTCTGATGCCGGTTTTCCTGCCCTTTATTATCGTGGCAGGAGCCTTATTTATTCTCGAGATCATTTTGCACAATTGGGTCTTTCGTGATCCGGAGGGCCGCTTCGCGGAACGCTTCAAAGAAGAGCTACTACCGGAGCTCATGAAGGAACTCTATCCAGAGTTTACTTATAAGCCCAATGCGAAAGTAAAAGATGAAGCCATTATTTTCTCTGGCTTATTTGGTCGCAAACTCGATGCGATCTATGGGGAAGACTACTTTGAAGGCAAAGTCAATGGCATCGGGATGCGCTTTTCGGAGCTCAATCTCAAGAAGAAAAAGTATGGCCTGAAGGAGTTTATGGGAGACGTCGCCGAAGAAGCTTTATACGCCATCTTTGGCGGGGGAGATGACTTTGGCGATGATGCCGATAAATTGGTGAGCGTTTTTAGGGGTCTCTATTTCCACCTGGGTTTCCATGTGGATTTCAAAGGCTCTGTCATCATCCAGGTGCGGCAAAGCAAATGGCGTAAAGTCTTCAAAAAGGCGATGAAGTTAGGACGCGAAGTTCGGACCAGTGGAGACGCAGCCTTTGATCAAGTATTTGAGATTTATGTCAGCCCAGGCCTTGAGTTGGATCGGGTATTGATTCCCGCTATGCGAACGCATCTCCTCAGATTACAAGCCAGTGAAACTCCTGATCTGGCGGTGGCCATGCGCGATGGGCAGATGTTTGTAGCCATGCCTTGGCAAAAAGATTTGTTAGAAGCGGACCTCGCCAAAGGCATCCCGAGTCTTGAAGATTTCTCTGAGTATATTGAAGAAGTGGAGCTTATCAAGGGAGTAGTTAAAGAAATGTATTGATGGGGACAAACGTTCCGCGCAGCGGTGCTCATCTTCATACTCTACTTTGGCCAAGGCCCGATCAAAAATATAGACCACTAGGATCTTCCCCGCATGAACGCAAGGACCCAAACGATACTACTCGCTCTCGCATCGACGGCTTTGTACGTAGGCGTATTGTACTTCACGCCTCGGGCCGACTTTGGGCTTTTGATTGCGCAATGGGGCGCACTCTTTTTGCTGTTTTGGGGCTTTACGAGGACTGATTCTCAATTCACGAATCGAGAATTGTCGATTTACGCCACTTTGGCGGTTTTTTTTAGGCTACTGGCCGCCTTTGCTTTGCCGCTGCTTTCGGACGATTATTTTCGCTTTATCTGGGACGGTACGCTACTGGGAGCAGGTGAAAATCCCTTCTTACAATTGCCTGCCACCTATATGGCCGATCCGGCTTTGGCGGAGTCTCTAGGTTTACGTAGCGAATTATTTGAAGGCCTCAACTCCCCCGAATACTTCACCATCTATCCACCGGTCTTGCAGTTTATCTTTTATGTAGGCGCGAGTCTTTCGCCTGATTCGATCTATGGCGCGGTGGTGATTATGAAGCTATTTGTCTTTGCCGCTGAGCTAGGCAGTCTTTGGTTGATTTATCGCTTGTTGCAGCGCTGGCAAAAGCCAATCAAATGGTTTTTGCTCTACGCCCTCAACCCATTTGTGATCATCGAGCTCACGGGTAATCTGCACTTTGAGGCTTTAATGATTTTCTTCTTGTTGCTAACAGTTTATTGGCTAGATCAAAATCGCCTTTGGCTCTCTACCACTACTCTAGCCTTAGCGGTGGCTAGCAAACTACTTCCTCTAATCGTGCTACCACTGATGATCAAACGACTCGGTTGGGGCAAGGCTATCTTATATGGGGCGTTAGTTGGGATTTGGACGCTCCTGATGTTTTTGCCGATTATGGATTGGGCGACTTTTGTGCACATCCAGGAGAGTATCGGGCTCTACGTCAATGTGTTTGAGTTTAATGCTTCGATCTGGTACCTGATCCGTGGGATCGGCTATTGGTTTGTGGATTTTAATATCATCCGACAGGCGGGACCGACCCTTTCGATATTGGTGATGCTCTCGATTTTAGGGTACGCCTTCGCCGAACGCAAAACTGCCTGGCAAAATATGCCAAGCAGTATCTTATGGGTTTATTTGATATATCTCGCGGGTGCTTCGATCGTGCACCCTTGGTATGTGAGTACTTTGGTGGCCTTTGGGGCTTTGAGTCGTTTTCGCTTTCCGATTCTTTGGTCAGCTTTGGTGCCCCTTACCTACTTTGCTTATCGCAATCCCCCTGCGGTGGAAGAAAGTAGCTGGATACTCCTCTTAGAGTATTTGCCAGTGGCGGCGCTTTTGGTGTACGAGCTCTATCTTGCAAGCAAGAAATCCTCTACTGAAACACTTTCGTAAAGCGGATCAGCTTTGATCAACTCTTGTAGGATCGGGATATGACGCGAATCAACGATCACGACTACGCGTTCCGCGCTAGCGCTAAGCTCCGTAAGATTGGCAAACATGCGCACATGATAAGCATACCAGTCTCCTAGCATATCCGCTCCAGCATAATCATCCCCCAAACCAATGCGACTCAAGTTTTGCACGTAAATACTGTGCTCACGCTGGAGATTTTGTGGATGGTTGAGATAAGAAAGGTAGTTGATTACGCTTTCGTCTTTGATATGGGCGCGCTTGTCTAATTCGATGGCGCGAGCGCTCGCTTGGAAATTACTGATATCACCTGACTGGGTGTTGAGGCGGAAGCTCTCGTTTTGCATAAAGCCATAGACATGCTCATGCTGTAAGCTAGCCGCTAAACGCAGCCCTAATTGTTCTTCGACTGAACGATTGAGGGGCTGATTCCCGGCCACATATGCTTGCAATCGGGTATCGAGTACGTCTGCCTCACGAGAATTCATCCCCACTGGCAGCAAGACCTGAGCTGCAGCAAAAGGCATCAGAGCATTGACCACAGTCTGCATTTCGCGTTGACGACTCTGCCTCAGGATATCGGCTGGCAGATAATGCGTACCGACCAACATGATTTGAGTAGGGCGCTTACTTGGGGCCTTGGAAACGAATCCAGACCCGAGGATGCCGAAGAGCA
>CAZHOC010000288.1:0-6638 GCA_964534295.1 uncultured Bacteroidia bacterium
CTGTAAACTTTCTGATTAACTTGCGGCATGGACGCTCTTAGCTTAGCCCGCATCCAAGCCAGCCTTCAAGCTCTTCAGGGAAGCTACGCCTATCTCTTTCCTGAATGGGTGTTGGCGGCTAGTTTCTTGGCTTTGGTATTGCTCTCGGCTTTTCCTTCAGGGAGAGGTTTTCTTCCATGGCTAAGCGGAATAGGCATCTTAGTCAGCGGATTATGTTTGGTTTGGGGGCCATTAGGCGCTGGTAGTAGCTGGCAGGGCATGTTGTGGCTCGACCATCTAAGTCGATGGGGCAGAGGTCTTTTGCTATTTACGGGGCTGGTTACCATAGTTTGGATGGGGCGAGAGCCTAAAAGGCACTTCCGCCCAGAAACTTATCCCATGTTGATGGCATTGCTCCTAGGTAGCATGCTGATGACCATGGCGGCCCATCTGCTATTGATGTACCTTTCTCTAGAACTGGTATCGATCAGCTCCTATTTGCTTACGGTTCACCGGCGGAGTAAGCGCCCTGCGGCAGAAGCCGCAATGAAGTATATCATCTTTGGTGCATTTTCTTCCGCGCTGATGCTTTATGGCATTAGTTGGTGGTATGGACTCACTGGCAGCTTGAGACTAGATCAAGTAGAAGTCATTTTAAGCCTAAATCAATTTCCTGTAGAAACACAGTTGCTGGTACTAGGACTCATTTTAGCCGGTTTGTTGTTCAAAATAGCCGCCGTTCCTCTTCACTTTTGGGCTCCTGATATCTATCAAGGTACCTCTTTTCCTGTAGCAACCTTTTTCTCCATAGTTCCTAAAGCAGGAGGCTTATTGATGTTGATTCATCTACTCAAGCTCACCCAATCGCTAGATTCTTTTGCAGAGATTCAAGTCATCATTTTGATGGTTGCTATAGCCTCCATGAGTTTAGGAAACTTAGCAGCCTTATGGCAAACGGACCTCAAGCGACTACTTGCCTATTCGAGCATTGCTCAGTCGGGGTTTATGCTGATGGCGGCAGCTTGCCGCAGTGAGACCGGTGAAGCGGCCGCCTTGTTCTATCTGAGTATTTATTTGATGATGAATCTCAGCGTGTTCATTATCGCCGCAGCATTGGGGCGAAGTGTAAAATCCCAAAATATTGAAGACTTAGATGGACTGGCTTTCAAATTCCCGATCTCTACCGTAGCCATCACCATTGGGTTAGTTGCTCTTGTGGGCCTACCTCCTACCTCTGGATTCATCGGCAAGTGGTACATCTTAATGGCAGGAATAGACCAAGTAAGTCAAGGCTATCCTACTCTATGGGTGATTACCCTCGCCCTTGCAGTCATCAATACAGTTATTTCTTTATTCTATTACCTCCGGATACCAGCGCGGATGGTACTCAGACCTATGGCAAAGCAAGAGGAAAGCTCCACTCCTTTACCCACATGGGTTTGGATCGGCATCCTCATGGCTATCCCAACTTTGGTACTTGGTTTCTTAGGTTTTGATGAAGTAATGAATCTGATCCAGGTTGGTTTATGGAATCCAATAGATAATTAATCTTAGGTATAGGGATAAATTGTATACCAAGTCACCTAGCCGATTATCTCATGTCGGGAAAATCGCGAAATAATACTATCTTTGTACCCCAAAAGCAGAAATTTCCCATCGTGAACTCCTGGCTTAAGGTATTGTTTTTCAGTGGAATACTGATTTTGGCTTCTTGTTCAAGCCCTTCTAGGGCTACACAAGAATTAAGCCAGGACTCCACCTCTGCGCAAACTCCTGGCCCCGAACCTGAAGGAGAGAATTCCATTCGTGGTGAGATCTTCATTACCGTAGATGAATCTCTTCAGCCCATTATTGATACAGAGATCTTCAGTTTCATGGCTGTGCATCCCGAAGCAACCGTACATCCCATATACCTTCCTGGTGAGGAAGCAGTGGCGCGTATGATGCAAAGTGACAGCTTTCGACTGGCTATCACCACCCGGACCCTCACCAAAGCTGAAAATGCAGCCCTCAGAGCAGAATTAATCACGGCTGACTATGGAATTGTAGGCTACGATGCAGTGGCCATCTTTGTGAATCAGGATAATCCTCTTACAGTCTTAAGTGAAGCCCAGGCCGTCGAAATCCTCAATGGAAAGCTCAGAAATTGGAGTCAATTAGAGATCGATCAGGGTAAAGATATTCAGTTGGTGTTTGACCACGCCCAATCAGGAGCGTTACGTTTTCTACGAGACAGCGTCTTAAAAGGGCAGGCCTTGAGCGCCGGCAATGTCTTTGCTCAAGAGTCCACTCCCGAAATGATGGCCTATGTCTCAGAAAATCCACAGGCTATTGGTTTTGGAGGAATTAGTTGGATCAGTGACCGGGATGACCCGATCGTTGATAGCTTGATGGAGGGATTAAAACTGATAAAAATTGCCCCGACAGATAAACCAGAGACTTGTTTTGAGGAAGCGAACGCTTTCGCCCCTTATCAAAGCTATATTTTTCAGGAATGCTACCCTTGGGTACGAACGATTCGGACCATTCGACGAGAATCAATTTATGGGGTAGGAGCGGGATTTACGGCTTATTTAGTGGGTCCCAAGGGACAGCGAATTCTCCACAAATCCGGCTTGGTTGTAGAGACCAATGTCCCACGTCGAGTCAGCTTTCCACCAAAAGAAAATAGTCGAGACCTTCGATAAAAATTTACCAAACTACTTTTAACGTATCTTTATCTTATTCTGATCATCATTAGCCAATCACTAGCAATTATGTCAAAAAGAGTTTTGATCTTTTGCCTCGGCTTCTTTCTGCTCGGATTCCTCAGCGTATCCGCTCAGGAAGCGGAGTTTCAGCAGGGCCTGGAGGCATACCAAGGGGAGGAGTATGACCGTGCGGAGTCTCTCTTCAACGCGGCTTTGAATAACAAAGCCAAGAACAGCGATGAAATTTACTATTGGATCGGGATGAGCTATTATCGCCGTGATGCTTTTGCCCAGGCCAAAGAGTATTTTCAACAAGGACTAGGGGAGAAAAGCCGCAGTGCCATTAACCATGCTGGAATGGGGCTGATGTACATGATCGAGCAACAATACGCTCCCGCCAATGAAGCGCTGGAAGCTGCGATGGATTACAGTCGTGGCAAAGACTTAGGAGTACTCTTTGCCGTAGGCGAAGCCTATATCAAAGGAGGACCTGCAGAGATCAAGAAAGCAAAGCAGATTCTATACCCACTTAAGAGCGATTATCCTGATAATCCTCGTGCTTATATCGCTTTGGGAACTTATTACAAAGAAACCGGTGTCCCTAGCTTGGCGATTGAAGAGCTAGAGAAAGCCATTACATTGGTACCTGATTATGCCCCCATCTACGTAATGTTGGCAGAGCTGTACTATGACCAAGGCAAGGAAAGTAATAGTGGTGCTGATTTCGAAAAAGCATTCGAATACGCCAACCAAGCCATTGATCTAGATTCAGAATTTCCTCCTTCTTACCGCACACGTGCCGAGGTCTATTTGCTACTTAAGCAATATGACAAGGCCCGCGACGACATGGAGAAATATGTAAGCTTGACCGACGGTGACCTACGAGCTGAGTTACGTTACGCTTCTTTCCTCTTTTTGACCGAGGACTATGGTCAAGCCATTGATCGTCTAAATGACATCGACACCACTACCCAGTTGAAGCGTCGTCTGTTGGGTATTGCAAACTATGAGTTAGGAAACTTGGAAGCTGCCAAGGCTGCTATGGATGATTACTTTGCCAATACTCAAAAAGAAGAGTACATCATCTGGCAAGACTATAAAACCTACGGGGACATTTTCCGTGCTATGGGTGATTTGAAAACTGCTGACGAGAACTACGTCAAAATGATCACCAAAAATGATGAGCAAAGTGGCTACTTTGAAGATCTAGCGGATGACTATGAAACTGAAGCTAAGAAGGTAAAGGCTGAAGCACAGCAGATGCGTAACGATGGCCGGACTGCTCAAAAAGAGGCCAACGAATACTATAAGGCATACCAAACGATTGCGAACATGGATGCCTCTGAGTTGACCCAAGAGTTATCTGATAAGGCTGCAGAATACAAAGAAAAGATGGACGCTGCCGTTGAAAAGGGAAAGCAGCTTCTAGCGGCTCGCGCAGAAAAGCTCAAAGAGGCTACTCCCTTCTACGAGTTGGAGTCTCATTATCGCCAAATGGTTGTTGACTACCAACCTGCCGAAAGTCTACAGAACTACTACAAACTGGCCAAAGCTTCTTACAATGCTGAGCAGTTTGACGTTGCCGAACCTAATTTTAAAAAGGTAATTGAGCTAAAGTCTGACTACGCTCCTCCCTATAACTATTGGTTACAGATTGCCAACAAGCGTGAATCAGCAGATACTACTTCTATGTCTTGGTATGTATTGGAGCCAGCAGAAGCCATCATCGGTGAGTTTGGAGAGAAAGATCCTGCCGCCATGAGCAAAAGTGAAAAGCGCATGGTTATCGCAGCTTATGAGATCCTTGCAGGAAATAAGTTCAGCCCTACTGGTAGCAACGACCCTGCCGACTTGAACTGTGAGGCAGCTATGCCTTATGTGGATGGGCTAAAAGCCGTTGATCCTAATTACTCTTCTGGATTCATCAACAGTTTGGTTGAATTCTGTAATCAACGATGAGTAGAAGATGAGTAGAAGAGAGCATGTTCTGATTGCTCTCCCTATGACATGAAAAAGCCCTGGCGAACACATTGCCAGGGCTTTTTCATGTCTTAACTATTGTACAGAGTCCTCTTCCCCTTGACAGAGCACTATGCTGCTTTCGCTTCTGAAAGCTCTGCCTTTAGACCAGAGGGATTTCGAATGATGATTCGCTTACGATCGAAATCAATCAGGCGACGCTCACGAAATTGGTTGAGAACAGTGGTTACGGTTTGGCGTGAAGTTCCTGTATAGCTGGCGATTTCTTGATGAGTCAGGTAATTACGAAGGGTAATTGCTCCGTCAGCTAAAACTTTTCCACTTTTATCGGCTTGTTCTTGGATATATTCCGCTACCCGGGTTTTGGCGTCCTTAAAGAGCAAAGACTCAAGCCTTTTTTGAGTGTATATGACTCGTCTGCCCATGATCCGATTCAAAAAGGCCATAAAACCTCTTACCTCCGTCATTAGGCTTACCATCTGAGATCTTTCTAACATACACAGCTCTGTGCTTTCTACGGCTTGGGCAAAATCGCTGCGCCTATCCTCCCCATAGACAGCCATCTCACCAAAGATTTCGCCAGGGTGAAGAATCGCTTTGATCACCTCCTCGCCGTCTTCTGTATAGCCAGCAATTTTTACCGCACCTGAGTGAATAAAAAATACCCGATCCGCATCATCATCACTGAAATAGATGAACTCCCCTTTCTTATAACTTCGTTTGGGATGTTTGTCGTAGCGCTCTTGGCCATTGGTAATGGGGCAAAAATATTCGAAGAGGTTCACTTCCTCAAAGTACCAGATTTGGTTCTTATCACTCATGATGCATCTTTTGCTTTAATGATTTAATGTACAGAAGTCGCTACAAAGGGTCAAGTAGAAGACAGTGGGTTTAACGCAAGCCTAATTTTAGATGTTTCAACATCGAGTAGGCATCCTAAAAACCGTCAGATACCTGACATTTGGGCTTTCCCTCCGCCTGTGTAACTTTGTACAATGCCGGAATTGACGGATACATATCGCATCGAGCTTCCCCAATTTGAAGGGCCATTTGACCTGCTCTTGTTTTTCATTGAACGGGACGAATTGGATATCCATGATATTCCCATTGCCTCCATTACGCAAGATTTTTTGGCCTATATCCAAGCGGCTCAAGAAATGAATATAGAATTGGCTGCGGAGTTTATCCTCGTAGCAGGAACCTTGATGCGCATCAAGGCCAAAATGCTGCTGCCACGTCCCGTTTACAATGAACAGGGAGAAGAAATTGATCCCCGCGAAGAGTTGGTCCAGCGCCTTTTGGAATATAAGCGTTACAAAGGCGTATTAAATGAACTTTCTCAGTTAGAACAAGCTCAAGCGGAACGTGAAAACCGCGGATATGGAAAAAAAGAAGAAAAGCTCTTCTTAAATTCGGAATTTCCTGAAGAAGAACTGATGGGTGTTACCTTATACACCATCATGCGTACCTTTAAGCGGGTTTGGGAGCGACATCACGATAAATTACAAAAGCCCAAGCACGTTATTCGCAGCTATCCATATAAAGTCGAAGCAGTTAAAGAGAGGATTTTAACCAAGGCTCTCACTGAATCTCGATTTGACTTTGTTTCTTTTGTGATGGAAGAAAGGAGTCGAATATTCGTAATATTCTCTTTTCTGGCCATTTTAGAGTTGGTTCAAACCCAGCGCTTAGCTGTAACCATTGGGGATGGATACAACAACTTTTGGTTAAGCAAAAAGGATCCTCCAGAAGCAGAAGAAGCCTAAGTCTTACAAGACTCAGATATTTAGAAATCTCTCTCTACTTAACTAGATGGGGGTTGGAAGATCTTATCCCTAGCAAAATAGGGCGATTTCCACAACGAGTCTTTCATTCATATATACATTACCAACCATATATAGTTTGCAAATCGGAATAAAAGCCCCTACTTTTGAATTGTTCATAAGGCATTACGCCAGATACAGAAGCTAGGGGTTAGGGTGACTCTCC
>CAZHOC010000289.1:0-6632 GCA_964534295.1 uncultured Bacteroidia bacterium
GTTACTTTTGGCTATGACTTCAATGATTATATAGGATTTCGTCTAAATCCTCAGTACTCATTGCAAGGGGGCAAATACACTGATCGTCGCGATATCGATACTCGCAATAAGTACGTAACACGTCTTGAGTATCTTAAAATTCCTTTGGTATTGCACTTTAACTCCAATCCGGTTAACCACAAAGTGGTTTTTGTCTTCGAAGCAGGTGCTTCTCTAGGGCTATTGACTCGTGCGCGTA
The DNA here is from genome assembly GCA_964534295.1 of uncultured Bacteroidia bacterium. Taxonomy (GTDB): domain Bacteria; phylum Bacteroidota; class Bacteroidia; order J057; family J057; genus JBCAWW01. The sequence goes on from CAZHOC010000289.1 coordinate 239, forward strand.
TGTACGATGATAACACTGCTTTTGATCCGGGTATTCCTGATAACTTCAGCAACTTCCCAAGTGTGCGCGAAACCTTTATGCCCTTTACCGTCAATTTGACTGGAGGCATCGGTTTTGATGTTCGTTTGGACTATGATATGCAGCTCAATCTCCGCTTAGTGGGAGACTATAGTCTACAAGATGTAGAGAACAAAAGAGCAGAGTTTCGTCTCTCCGAGAACGGTTCTACTGTAGATCAAAAATACTGGGAATGGGCCCGCGGTGCGACTCGCAACGTTGAGACTTATGGTATCAGTAGTGGTATCATGATCGGCCTTACTTGGATGTTCCCGACTGTTGGTGAATAAGACATAGCGGTACGAACTGCTTTTTTTACCTAATTCGCATACTAGAGCTTATCTTTGGTATGCGAATTTTAATTTTATACCCGTGATAGCTTACGTAGAAGGAAAGATCGCTCACATTGAGGCGACCCACGCCATAGTAGACGTTGGAGGGATAGGATATCAGATACGAATTTCCGTCAATACCTACAGCCGGATCAAGGACAAGGAAAAGGTAAAATTACATACCTTTTTTCAGGTTCGGGAGGACGCGCAGACCCTTTATGGTTTTGATGAAGCGCAAGAAAAATCTCTCTTCGAGCAACTAATCAGTATCTCTGGCGTTGGGGGGAATACAGCGATGGTGATTCTTTCGAGCATCAGTGCGACGGACCTGATAATAGCGATCAGATCGGGAGACGCGATGGCGCTTAAGCAGGTCAAAGGCATTGGTGCTAAGACAGCTGGGCGGATTATTTTGGAGCTAAAAGACAAAATTGGGGCCGTTGGCGGCGAGAGCAGTAGTTCTGCGAGTAGCAGTAATAACCTCACAGCCAATAAAGTCGAAGCCTTAGCAGCACTCGCCCAATTGGGACTCTCCAAGGCAGATGCAGGCAAGCGAATCGACAAAGTAATAAAGGCCAATGGCACGGATATTTCTGTTGAGCAAATAATCAAACTAGCCTTACGAAATGGTTAAAATCTTTCAAGGGGAAAAAATTTTAACCTTTTAAATAAAACCACTTTCTCTTATTATTGTCCAAGATGTAGGATTTAGAATTAAAGAGCCTTCGAATTACCCCACAACTTTGGAGGATATTTTCTAAGTTTGTAATCGTTATATAGAAAACTCTTCACATAAAGACACTAAACCAAAACCGACCTTTTTCCCGCCTATGAAGCAAGCCTTTACTTTTTAGTTCTCTTACGACTGAGGTATTAATAATTGATGTTTCTCCGTTTCGCAGAGCGGAGGCTAGGACACTTTTGTGCCTGACGTCAAGCCTCATTTGATAAGTCAGTAGTCTAAAGCGAAAAGGTTTGTCAGAAATTAGTTTTGCGCTAGTGATAGCGACAGTCTTGTCCTTATTCACACCAGAAGCGCCCACTGTAGAGGAAAACCCCCGGGCTGAGGTCGAACTCAATGAGGCAATGTCGCCTCAGGAGTTGCTCTCTCCTATTCATGTCGATAGCGACACGAATAAGCCGAAAAATCCCAATGATCGGCAAGGGGATGCTACCACTCAAAAATATGTAACCCCTCTTTATCTTGGTAATCCCCAGAACCTAGAAGTCACTTACGAGCTTTCGGAGGATGGCAAAGGCTATTACATCTATGAGAAAGTAGGCGGGATCAACGTGAGACCCCCTTCTTATATCTCTAGAGAGGATTTCCTCAAGCTCCAACGCCAGCGCAATATGGAAGAATACTTCCGGGAGCAATCGCTGGCCACCAACATCGAGCAACAGCGCGGACTAGAACTAAATATTGATGAAAATGCGCTAACAGATGTATTTGGTGGGGGCCCGATTATTATTCGCCCTACAGGTTATGCCACCCTTGACTTTTCGCTAGATCACAACCGTACAGACAATCCTTCTTTGCCCCAGCGCCAACAACGAACGACTGGTTTTAATTTTGACCAGCAAATTCAGCTAGGGGTTGATGGCCAGATTGGTGATCGCATGAAGTTGCTCAACAACTTTGATACCCAGGCTACTTTTGACTTTGAAAATATTCTCAAACTTGAGCATAACGGAACCGAAGATCAGATCCTGCAAAGTATCAAGGCAGGTAATATCAATATGAATTTGGGTAACTCTTTGATCCAAGGACGTAACAATCTCTTTGGACTTAAGGGTGAATTCTTATTTGGCCCCGTTCGCTTGACTGCTTTGGCCTCCCTTGAGCGTGGTAAAGTAGACTGTATCACCGTAGGTGGCGGGGGTGCGATCGAAACGCCTTTTGAAAAAGAGGTAACTGAATACGATCAAAATAGACACTTCTTCCTCTCGCATTATTTCCGTTCCGTATATGAAGAAACGCTTCGCAATCTGCCGATCGTGCAGTCTCGGGTGCGTATCAACCGAATCGAAGTTTGGATTGAGCAACAAGGTGCTACCCGAAATACGCGTAATGCCGTTGGTTTCATCGACTTAGGGGAAAATGATAATGGTTTTGGTACAGGTTCAGGGGTAGTGTTTAATGAAAATGTAAACTCCAGTACTGCTACTACCTTCCCAGACAACGCGGCGAATGATCTTTACGACCTTATTCAAAATGATCCCAATATCCGTGAGCAGTCTTCTGCTAAAGGAGGAATCGAGGCCCTTGGCCTAGGGATGCAAAATACCGCAGACTTCCAGGTATTAGGTAATATGCGTCGTTTGAACGCAAACGAGTACACCCTCAACACTCAGCTGGGTTATATCTCTTTGAGTGCTGCGATCCCAACCGACCAAGTTTTGTTTGTGGCCTTCAACGGTACGGTAAATGGCCAGCCATTTCAGGTAGGTGAATTTTCGGATGATGTGCCTTCTAACGGTTTGAACTCAAATGTTCTCTTCTTGAAGATGTTGAAATCATCAGTACTACGTACCAGCCCATATCCGGCTTGGGACTTGATGATGAAAAACATCTACAACATTGGTTATGGACTAGAGCAGGAAGGTTTCTTCCTTGATATCAGATATGAATCAGGTACCAGCGCGGGTAAAATCAACTACCTTCCAGATGGTCCGGTAAAAAATGTACCCTTGGTACAGGTTACAGGTGTTGACCGCTTGACCAACCATACTGCCCCTAATCCAGATAACTTCTTTGACTATGTCGAAGGGATCACGGTAAAATCTGATCGAGGCTTGATCATATTCCCAGTGCTCGAACCCTTTGGGTCGCGACTGGCTGATCAGCTTGATAATGATCCCGAATTCGTAGATAAATACGTTTTCAATCCATTATATGATGGGACGGTGCAGGATGCAATCCAGAAGTTCCCTCAGCTAAACCGCTATACTTTTGAAGGGTTTTATCGTTCCGCTGGAGGCGGTACCGAAATACAACTGAACACCTTTAATCTATCGAGTGAGTCGGTTACAGTTAAGGTCGGTGGCCGAACGCTTTCCAAGGGAGTAGACTACCAGATCGATGAATTTGGGGGTAAAATCACCTTCCTCAATACCGCCGTATTGAGCTCTGGACAGGAAATTCAGGTGTGTTTTGAGAGTTCAGCTCTATACCAAGTGCAAACCAAGATCTTGAGTGGTGCGCGTGCTGAGTACAGCCCTTCTCAGAACCTTGTTTTGGGAGCGACGGTCATGAACCTCAAAGAGCAGCCCTTTACGCAAAAGACGATCTTGGGTGAAGAACCGGTTAGTAATACACTCTGGGGGGTGGATGCATCTTTTAGAAAAGAATCCGACTATATCACCAAGATGTTAGATAGGCTGCCTTTGATTACGACTAAGGAGACCTCCACCATCGATGCCGCCATTGAGACGGCTCAATTTATCCCGGGGCAGCCCCGTATCGTGCGTAACCAAGACGAACGAGGAATTGTCTATCTCGATGACTTTGAAGCGGCAGCCAACCCTTACAGTCTACAAGGATTGTTACGTTGGAAACTAGCTTCTTTCCCAGAAGACGAATCTGGGGAGATTGAGATCTACGATCCAACTGTCTTCTATACCGAACCTACGGCTCGAAACTTCTCTCGCGCCAAACTAGCTTGGTACCAAATCGATCAGATTTTCTACCAAACAGCGCGTAATGAGATTCCGGAAAGTAACCTTTCAGATAACTACACCCGTCAGGTACGACCCAACGAGATTTTCCCAACGGCGACCCGTGCCTTTGGTCAAAATATTCAGCCAACCTTTGACTTACGCTTCACTCCGAGAATCAGGGGACCTTATAACTATCAAACAGACCCTGATAAGATTGACGCCAGTACCGGTGAATTTGTCAATCCGAAAGAGAGCTGGGGGGGTATCACTCGTGAGATGGATGTCAACAATGACTTTGAAGCGACCAATATCGAATTCGTAGAATTCTGGCTCATGGATCCATTTATGGACAATCCAAATGCCGAGGGTGGAGACTTCTTCATCAACCTAGGACTTGTCAATGAGGACGTTCTAGATGATGAGAGCCTTAGTCAGGAACACGGCCTTCCAGGTGCAACAGACACCAGTACAGTCGTGCAGCCTACGCCTTATGGAGTCGTTTCGGTAGGTAACCCTCCTACCCAAAACTTCAGTAACATCCCTGAAGATCGCGTGGCGCAGGACGTAGGATACGACGGTTTGGACAATGCTTCGGAGCGAGACTCGTTTAAGGTAGACTTCCTTGACAAGCTCCAATCCTACCTCAATCCGACTGTTTTCCAGGCGCTGCAAGAAGACCCTAGTTCGGATGACTTTATCCACTTTAGAGCAGATACTTTTGATGGAGATCGAGTAGACATCCTTACTCGTTACGATAAATTCAACGGTCTGGAGCGCAACTCTCCGATCGGTGACAACACACTCAACTTCACCCGTACAGGTCAGCAAAATCCCGATACAGAGGACCTTAACGGTAACGGTTCTCTCAACTTTGCGGAGCAATACTGGGAGTACAAAATCAGTATGCGCCCTGAAGATCTACAACGTGGTCAAAACTATGTAGTAGACCGTATCGATACCACCATCACCACCAATGGCGTAACCGTACCGGTGACCTGGTATCAGTTCCGTGTCCCTTTGACTACAGGACGTCCCGTCAACGGTATCACCAATTTCAAGACGATCAGCTTCATGCGTATGGTCATGGCTAATTTCAATGAGGATATTACCATGCGTATGACTGAATTTCAGTTGATCGCTTCAAACTGGCGTCGTTTTGCCGATGACCTCAGTGAGCCTGGTGTCATCTTACCCAACCCAGAGCCACCTTTCACGGACTTTGAGTTAGGTACGGTGAGTTTGGAGGAAAACTCTCAGAAGTTACCTTTCAACTACTCATTGCCGCCAGGGATCATCCAACAAGCAGTAAACGGTAACACTGCCGCAGGCTTCCTTCAAGATGAGCGTTCCTTAGTGCTTAAGGCCTGTAACCTTGAGGATGGAGATGCACGCGGTATCTTCAAGGTGGTTAAAAACGATCTCCGACTCTACGAACGCTTAAAAATGTTCGTGCACGCCGAGGCAGTTGAAACCGGCATCAATCCTTCCAATTTCAACGAAACAGGTGATGCCCGCATGTTTATCCGTCTAGGTCTGGACAATGATCAAAACTATTACGAATACGAGTGGCCTTTGACGCCTTCTGATCCAACTCTCGGAGCGAGCAATATCGAAAACGTATGGCTTGCCTCTAACGAAATGGACATTGATTTATCCTTAATGGCCTCCGCGAAAGCAGATCGTAACTCAGCCGGTACAGGTTTGATTTACCGCCACGCTTATCGTGATACTTCTTTCAGAAACGACGAGGTAATCTACGTAAAGGGTACGCCTAAATTGAGTGATGTGCGCAACATCATGATCGGGGTACGTAACCCTTCTGATCCGGAAGGAGAGCCTATCTGTATTGAGGTGTGGATCAACGAGCTTCGGATGACTGACTTCGACCAGCAAAAAGGCTATGGCCTAAACGCCAACGCTAGCTTTAATCTGGGAGGATTTATGAACATCAGTGCGACGGGCTCTTATCGTTCCGCTGGTTTTGGTCCGCTAGAACAAAAGCTATCCGAAAGACCTCAGGAAGACGTATTGCGTTGGGACCTTGCCGGTCAGCTTGACATGGATCGTTTCTTCCCGAAGCGTTGGGGCTTACAAATGCCTGTCTATGCCACTTGGGGTGAACAGCGGATTGATCCGACCTTTAACCCCCAGGAAGCAGATGTTCGCACGGATAAGCTTGTAGAAACCCTTGATAAAGAAGCAGCGCGGGAGAAACTGCAAGAGATACAAGATTACCAACGGACTCGTAGTATTGCCTTCAATAACTGGCGAAAACAGAAGACCAGGGGTCAAAATCAAGAAGGGGGCGTTCCTAGTGCGCCACAGCGGCCACGGCCAAACGCTGC
>CAZHOC010000290.1:0-6626 GCA_964534295.1 uncultured Bacteroidia bacterium
GCATTACCTAAGGCTCAAACTAGAATATACCACTGCCAATCCTCATGCCTTGGGCGCCAAAGTTTGGCTTCAGTATCGATCTGGAGAGGAGACGCAAACGCTATATCAAGAGCAAAGCCTTTATCGTGGCTACAAATCTACGGTCGAATCCATTTTGCATTTTGGGCTTGGGCAGGCAAATAGAGTAGAGGAGGTGAAAGTACGTTGGCCAGACGGACAGGAAGAAAGCTTTAAGGGCGCTCTAGATACAGTCCTCCGATTGCAAAAAGGCCAAGGTCAAACCATCCAATCGGAGCTTCCTGCTCAAAAAGCATTATTGACTCCAGTAAGCCTACCAGACTGGCAGCATCAAGAAGGTGAATACAATGACTTTTTGTTTGAATACCTTCTGCCACAAAAATACTCCCAGGCAGGGCCAGGCATGGCAGTGGGAGATATTGATGGAGATGGTGTAGACGAATTATTTGTGGGTGGTTCTGCGCGTTATCCTGCACAGCTATTTCGCTGGGAAGAGGGAAAACTAAGTCCTGAGGACTTTTTGGGCCAAGACGCTGCTTTTGAGGATATGGGAGCCTTATTTTTTGATGCGGATGGCGATGAAGATATGGACTTATATGTAGTCAGCGGTAGCAATGAATTTAGCCGCGGCGATAGCTTGTATCAAGACCGTTTTTACCGCAACGATGGTCGGGGAAATTTTACCCGAGATAAGGCTGCCCTGCCTGATTTGGCCTTTAGCGGGGGTATGGTTACAGCGGCGGATATAGATCACGATGGTGATTTAGACCTTTATGTAGCGGGTAAATTGAAGCCTCGTAAATATCCGTTGGCAGGCAAGAGCCTTTTGCTGATCAATGAGGGCGGCTACTTCGTAGAACGCTCAGACTCCTTAGCCCCAGGTTTGTCAGATATCGGGATGGTCAATGCAGCGCTATGGACGGATGTCAATGGCGATGGCTGGCGTGATTTGCTACTCGCTGGCGAGTGGATGCCTTTGACACTTTTTACTAATCAAAATGGACGCTTAATCAAAACTCCTGTACCTGCTTTCCATCAAACTGAGGGCTGGTGGAATAGCCTAATCGGGCAAGATTTTGATCAAGACGGAGATATCGATTATGTAGCGGGAAATCTCGGTTGGAACAGCCGCTTTAAAGCTAGCCCCGAGGAGCCTATCTGCCTCTATCTTAAGGATTATGATGGTAACGGTCAGTTAGACCCCATCCTTTGTCAGTACATCCAAGGGATCGAATATACCGTGCATCCACGTGATCAACTTGGCAAACAAATTGCTGCCACCAGAGGCAAATTCAATACCTACTATGAGTACGGCATGACGCCATTTAAACAAATGATGGATGCCGAAGAGATGGCAGGTGTCAAGACTTATCAAAGCTATCTTTTTGCGACGACTTATATTGAAAATCTGGGCAATGGAGATTTTAAACTCCGAGCCCTGCCCGTCGAGGCCCAATTTTCCCCTACCTACGGTATGCAGGCTGGTGATTTTAACGCAGACGGCTTGCCGGACCTAGCCATGATTGGTAACTCTTACGCCAATAATACTCAGCACGGCTATTATGATGCGGGCATTGGTAGTATCTGGTTAGGGGATGGCGAAGGGGGCTTTCAATACCAAAGTCCTTCATCAAGCGGTTTTTGGGTGGATGGTGATGCGAAATCCTTGGTGGGGATGAGCGTTCCGCGCAGCGGTAAACTACTAATTGCTGCTCAAAACCGTGGTCCATTGATAGCTTTCGAGCAAAAGCCACAAATCACTTTAGGCCTAGAAACAGATGTCGCAGAAGTTGAATATCAGTTTGAAGATGGCCGCACACAAAAGCATGAGATCTACTGGGGTATGGGCTATCTCTCGCAATGTAGCCATAGTATCACACCACCCCAAGGAGTTGCGAAAGTGATCTATCGCAATAGCAAGGGAGAGGATTTGGGGTATTGAGTTTTAGGAGGGCCCCTTCGCGGAACGATTAACCCTAGGTATAAATAGAAAAGGCTCTGGTTTTTGCGCAAAACCAAAGCCTTTGTGTATTGCCATATATTATCCCAAGACTGGTGCTTTTTCTTCTTTCTTCTGACTGGCTTCATAATAGCCTAGTTCATTGAAAAAGCCTTTGACAAAGCCATGCGTAATGTGGGCTTTCTCGGCATAAAAAGGATCTGACATCAAGAGATTGTGCAGTTTGGGGAGGTTGTAATAGGGCACTCCCGGATAAAGGTGATGCTCCAAATGATAGCTAACCTGGTGGGGCGCGAAGAAAAAGCGTTCCACGAAGTGGGCCTTAATGGTACGGGTGGAAGTCAATAAATGATCATAGGACAACTCGCCAAAGTGCTCCGCTACGCTACGGATATACTGAAACATGAAGAAGGTCGAAAAGTAAGGGATGATCCAGAAGAGTAGGTAATAATACCAGCCTCCGGTCAAGCTCAGGATGGTGATCAATAGGATGTAAAAGATGATCACGGGCATTTTGCTTGCTAAACCTGCTTTCTTGGGTTTATGCTGCTTGCTGATACGGCCAAAGATCCAAAGGGCATCGCTCAAGCCTTTGATCAAGAAGAAATAAGAAAAGAGGGTCAAGAAGAACTCCTTTTTGGTTTTGGGGAAGGTGAAGTCCTTGCGACCTAGCTTGGCAAACCAATCCGGATCGTCCTCGGTATTGAGGTTTTGATGGTGTTTGAGGTGGTTGGTGCGATAGGCCTCAATGCTCGTAAAAATCGGGTACATGCAAGTGAAATTCGTGATGAGGTCATTCCACTTTTTGTTTTTGAGGAAGCGAAAGTGCGTTGCATCATGCATCAAAATAGCCAAAGCATGCAGTCTCGCCCCGATGACTATCACGGCAAGAATGTAAGTGATAGGGTTGAAATACATCGAACACAATACGGCTGCCCCTATCATCAAGACCCAATTAAGGATAATATCGAGCACGTGGCGATAGGACTCAGTTTTATAAAGCGGTTTGAGGGCTTTTTTATCTACGGAGATTTTGAGAGATCTGGCATCGAAGTGAGACATGGCGTTTTGGGCTAAGTGAATAATTGATTTATTCAAATGTCCCAGAATCAAGAGCCAGATTGTAGAGCGGAATCCCGCAAAACAATAATAGGGGGTTTTACCCCCATTTGTCCAAAAAGTACCTATAGACAAAAGATAGGGGAGAGTACCTATGGCACTCTCCCCAGGGCTCATTGATTAAAAAACTAATTGATCAGCAGCTTGCTGCGACTTTTCTTTTTGCTATCTAGCGTGTGGAGGATTACCGTACCACTGGCTGAAAGCTCGGCAGGATTTTCTCCCACTAGTGTTTGATCGGGCGCTACAACATTGGAAATGCTTTGATTGGCAGGATTGATCTTGACGATCTTACCGACGGAACGTATCTCATCAATCCGTACGGTGGTGGTGATTTTGAAATTGTCGCCAGTAACTGCACTACTTTGAATACCCTGATCCATAGCTTGTGGGACTGTCCTGAGTAGCAGATAAACATCTTCGCCCGCTGCCAACACTTGGGTAGGCAGGTGAGTGCTACCCGTACCCATTCTATCATTGGGCTTACCATCATCGCCAATTGGATCTACTTGATAGGTTTGTTTTAGAGCGCCATCAGGGCTGAGCTGCATGGCGTAATTGGTAAAAGGGATCATGCCAGAGTTGTAGAGTAGCAACCAATCTCCATTCGGTAGCTGCTCAATGGATTCAAATTGCTGGATCGCCGTATTCTTAAATTTGGCTTTGTTTTTTGGCGCAGCTTTGAGGCTTGCTTTGATTTGCTCAAAGTCGTGCATTTGCTGGAAAGCTGCTTTGTCTCCAGAAACTTGAAGGATGCAAACGCCTGCTTTGAGACCTGTAGCAGGTTTGTCTAGGTGATTACCCACCACAAAAACCCCTTCCTCCGCTTCTAACAATCTGAAGCTGGTGTACTGATAGTTTTTGTTCATAGGGATCTCAAGCGGGATATTTCGCAAGACTTCGCCGCGGGCATCTAGTTCTAATACAAAGTATGAGCTCGCCGAGTGGATCAAACAATAAACTCCACCGCTTGCCGTCGGAAGGTAATCTAAAGGTTGGAGTCCCTCTTCAAGCGTCGTAATGACTTTGTGATCCCAGCTCTGACTTTTAAGATTATAAATCCCACTCAAAAATTGATTCGCGCCTGAGGTTGCCATTAGGCCTCCGACAAAGGCCTTACCATCAGCAGGAATATAGTTCTTGCCTCCTGTTAGGATGCGCATGACAGTCGTTCTGCGACGCAGAAGATAATGACTATTGGATACTCCTTCTTCAACAGCAAAGGAGAAAAATGGCCAAAAACGCTCGTTGAGCTTACTTTCTTCCCCTTTGTCAAAGGAATAGCCCGCCCACAATCCATTGACATAGCGATTCTCAAATTGGCCATGGATCAAAGAAGGATTACCCGCTAGTAAGGTCTTTTTGAAATAGGCAAAGTCTGCTCCTGCTAGTTCTGGGGCCGCCTCACCACTGAGTTGAGAAGAAGCTTGCAGATCATATTGACTAAGGTTTTCTGCTGTATAAGCTTCGGTTTTTTGAGATTTGATCTTTCCCTTTTTGGTTTCGATGGTGATCACATCATACATCAGACCTTGACCCTTGGGCTGATATACAAAAAAATTGTACTGTAGGCTGCGATCTGCATTCCAATAGGAACCAGCATTGAGCAGTGTGCCTTTTTTGGCCGCTTTTTGCGCCTCTTTGGAGAGAGGAAGGTCGATTTCGCTGGTTTCAATTTTTTGCGCCTTGGCGAACGCTAAACTCATGAGCAAAGCCAAGAGAAGAGAGGTGGATTTTAATAGTTTCATAATCAAATTGTAAAGCCTTAGAAGGTTGAGCTGAGCCGCTCAACACAAAAGAAGCCTCAAACTTTCATGCTCTTCCTCCCCATTTTCGGGGGATTCTTGACTGAAAAGGGGGATAATGTGTATTTTCCATCTTCAACACGACTAAGACGCTACTCTAATCGCTTATGCGTTTATCTCCCTTCCCAAAAGCAGGGGCAATCTATTTGCTGCTTCTGCTGATTTCTCTTCCCTCCCTCGCTCAATTACCTGATAGCCTCCGCCAACAACTCGCTCAGATCGAAGATCCTGCAGAGCGAGCCCAACTGGCCTATGAAGAAGCGAAAAAGGTCCTTTTTCGTATTCCCAGCCTAGGTCGAGCCTATTGTGAAGAATGTATCAGTCTCGCTCGCCAAAACGATCTCGTCGAGCTTGAATATACCTGCCTTAATGTGCTGGGGATTCATTATATGTATCTGCCTAAAGCCGATACGGCCGAGATGCTTTTTCGACAGGTGATAGATGATTTTGACAAGCATAACGACAGTATTGTCCTACCCAAAGCTTTGAAAAACTTAGGACTAATCGTTCAGTCTCAGGGGGATTTTGAATCAGCTATTAGTTTGTACAGACAGGCCGGAGAGATTTTTTGGGTTAACAATAAAGTCGGTTACTACTCCAATTTGATGGACATTGGTAATGTGTTTTTGCGGATTGAAGATATCCCCAAAGCTAAGGAGAATGTCTGGCGTTCCCTGCAAAATCTTGACCCCAAAACAGCAACTCGTTTTTATGCCAATGCAGCTAATAGCTATGGTCTTTTGATGGAGATGGAACTCAAGTTTGATTCGGCTGTCTATTATTTCCGGGAGTCCTACCGCCTCAAAAAGCAGCTTGACAACATCTATGGCCAAGCCGTAACGCTCAATAATATTGGGTCTATCTTTGCCCAAAATTTAGCGCAGCCAGATTCTGCCATAAAGTACTTTGAGTTAGGCATCGGCCTTGCCGAACGCTACAATCTTCAAAAGGAACTAGCCCAACTCTATCTGGGGATTGCCAATCCCTATGAATCCGCGGGACGCTATCAATCCTCAGCTGATATTCGCAGCAAGGCCTTGACAATAGGGCAAGAAACCGGCAATTACGAAACCCAAGAGAAAGCGATTTGGGGCCTTGCCATGGTCAAAGGTAAATTTCTCAATCAAGAAGCAGAGGCTTTTGAGCTATTACGCCAGCACAACTCTCTACGAGATTCCGTCTACTCTAAAGAAAAATTGGCTGCTATCGAAGAAATCAATACCCAGTACGAGACGGTCGAAAAAGAACGCCAATTGGCTGAGGCCCGGGCGGATCTCAAGCAAAGACAGTTCATCATCACCCTTTTGATCACCGCCATCCTGCTAGGAGCACTTTTGGGGGTATTTCTTTGGTGGAGAGCCCAGAGCCAGAAAAAAGCAGCCATTCAATCTGCCGTGATTGCCGAACAAGAGCGTGGTATCCAAGCTGTGATCGAAGCGACAGAAACCGAAAGGCGGCGCATCGCACGCGATTTGCATGATGGCGTAGGCCAGGAGCTTGCCAGTTTGCAGATGGCTTTGGGGGCTTCTCCTGAGGTAGACCGCTTCGCGGAACGCTTACGCTCCACCGCCGAAAATGTGCGTTCGCTATCTCATCAAATGATGCCACGAGCCTTAGAAGCGGCTGGATTGGAAGCAGCACTTGCCCAGCTAGTCGAAAACAGTACCGCAGATACACATCTCCAAGCTCGCTTCGATGCCTTCCGAGTGCCAAAAGAGCTAACT
>CAZHOC010000291.1:0-6600 GCA_964534295.1 uncultured Bacteroidia bacterium
AGATACCAACTTTTTCAAAGTCATAGAAGACACGAATTGGTTCTCCAATAAACCACTGATTACCAATATCGTCCTCAGTACCATTAAATAGCTCTACAATTTCTTCCTTGTTGCGGAACCAGTTGAGGTTTGTGCTCCAACGGAACCCACCGTCAGTTTCAATGTTTACTGTGCGAAGAGATATCTCTATCCCTGTGTTACGAGTCGCACCAACGTTTTCGAGTACCTGAGTATAACCAGAACTTGGAGGCAATTGGCGCAATAAGAGTAGGTCAGTTGTATTGGCTTGGTAGAAATCAATATTACCTTCTACACGACCTCGAACCAAGGCAAAGTCGACCCCGATATCAATGGTAGCAGTTTTCTCCCAAGTCAAGTCAGGATTAGGAATTTGATCCAATCCATAGCCAAAGGCAGGGGTAACGCCATAAACATAAGTGGTACGGCGAAGGGCACCTTGAGTCTGGTAAGGGTTAATAGAAGTATTACCTACCACACCATAGCTCGCACGTAGCTTTAAGTCTTGCATCCAATCGACTCCGCTCATGAAGCCTTCATCAATTACCCGCCAACCGACAGATACGCCAGGGAAGAAAGCCCATTTATTGCCAGGAGAAAGACGGGAAGAGCCATCAGCACGACCACTCAATTGGATCAAATACTTACCAGCAATATCATAATTGACACGTCCCATAAAGGAAGCCAATTGCCAATCTTCAATATCAGATCCAAAATCAGTCAAGCCAGTGGCAGTCTGTATCTGATCAAATACCTGAGATTCGTATGGCAATCCAATACCTTGTAACCAAGATTCTTCTGCTTGGCGGCCCTGGATAGACTGCAAGAAGGTAAGCCCTAGTTTACTGTTACCTACATCTGTATTATAGGTTAATAGATTTTCAAGCGTATAACCAAAAGAAGTTTCCTCCTCTTTACGCGCCTGAGCGGGACCACCACGGTTAGTATTGGTCAAGCGACCGGCAAACCAACCACGACGACGGAAGCGGATATCAGGACCAAAGGTCGCGCGATAATTAAGCCCTTTAGCAATATTGGCTTCTAGATATATACTTGAAAATAGCGTGTGGAAAATACGCTCATCCTCATAAGCACCAGGTGCCAACTCGCTCAAAGGATTGGTACGAATCCCATCGTTTGTAGGTAGGAATCTGAGATCTCCATTGTCATCATATGGGACACCGAGAGGGTTATTGGCTAAGGCTTCGCCGAACGCTGGACTCGATCCCCAGTTTTGTACAGTTCTATTTAGATAAGTAGAGGTACCGACCTTCAACCAATCATTGATTTTGTGATCCAAATTGATCCTTAGAGAATATCTTGTATAAGACATCCCTTGGATAATCCCCTGATCATCAAAAGCATTGGCAGAAACCATGAATTGAGTTTTGGCATTACCACCACGCATACTGATTTGATGGTTTTGCTGTGCTCCTTGTCCTAAGACTAAATCTTGCCAGTCGGTAGAACGGTAGCCATTAGCGATAGACTCTAGCTCAATAGGATCTAGAAATACCTCTTCATCTGCAGGAATATCTCCCGCCCAAGTAGAAATAAAACCATTTGGCGTATTGATGGCACGGCGGCTTTCACGTTTGAGATTGGCAAACTCTTCTCCATTCATCATATCTACCTGACGAATAGCACTACTTACACCGAAGTATCCATCATAAGTCACAGTAGTTTTTCCAGTCTCTCCTCTGCGAGTCGTAATCAAGATTACCCCGTTTGCACCACGAGAACCATAAATGGCTGTTGCGGCGGCATCTTTAAGGATTTCTACAGACTTGATATCCTGTGGGTTGATATCAAATGCAGTACCACCGTCCGTTAATGGAATTCCATCCACTACATAAAGCGGATCATTACTAGCGTTGATGGAACGACGCCCACGAATTAATATGGAAGGGGCCTGACCGGGTCGACCACTACTTTGCTGGATGTCTACCCCAGCAACCTGTCCTTGTAAAGCCTGCACGGTCGAGGCCACAGGGATATTGCGGATATCTTCTCCTTTAACCGAAGCAATCGCAGCGGTTACGTCTCGTTTAGCCTGAGTACCATAACCGATTACTACCACCTCATCAAGGCTGGCAACATCTTCACTCATGCTAATCGATATCGTACTGCCCGAACCGACCGTTACCTCTTGGGTAGAAAAGCCGATATAGGATACCACAAGGACATCCTCTTCGCTGTTCACAGCAATAGAAAACTTACCGTTTTGATCCGTCAAAGCACCTCTTGTGGTTCCTTTTAAACGGAGCGAAACACCCTCAAGCGGACTATTGTCTATCGCTGAGGTAACTGTACCTTCGACGGTACGGGACTGCCCGTAAAGCTCAGGTGGACTAATGCCTAAACCCCATATCAGCAGTAGTAGGGTTGGCACTAGTAAGCGTACCAAGGATCTGTTGTTCATAGTAGTTTTTTTTGATTGGTTAGATAGTTTATCAGTTCATAAAAAAAGCATAGAGTGTCCGTTTGCGTTTCGATCGAAACGCATCAATTTGGGCAAAGAAATACCCGGCTGCTTTTCAGCAACCTATCGTTAAAAATGATTTTTGATTTAAGTTTTGGGTGAGGACGCAGCAGCCCCCAGAGTAGTTAGCTTTTTTTTGGTTAGTCCTTTACTGTTGCTTTAACGAAAACGATTTCGCTTTCAATCTATAATAGCAAATATTACCCACTCCTGAAACAAGCAGATTAGCTTTTTTCAGGTGGGAACGGTTGCAACAAGAAGGGCTAATTTGATGCTCTAACGTAGCAATTCTCGCTCAGAATCAACCAGAGTGAAGACGGTTTCATCCATTAAGCGAGCCGCTAAACCTTTGGTCTTAACTAGCTCATATGCATAAAAGAAGCGCATAGTGTGCAATTTGCTCTCAAGAAATAGGACTCGCTCACTATCAGTCGTTTCCGCCAATTGGCTCTGGGCCTCTATGCCTTGTTTGAGCCATTGCCAAGCTACTACCACGATCGAGAACATCTCCATAAACAAGTTTGCATCAGAGAGAAAACGGGTCGTTTCTCCTTTCATCGCGATGCCGCTAAGGTGTTGGATCACTTGTCCCACTCTCATCAATTCCTTTTCGAGGGAGGTGATCGTTCCAGCGAAGCTGTCCCACTGCTTAGCAATCGCAATATCCTTTTGAACTTCTGCCATCAGCATTTTGACAACCTCGCCTTGATTCATCATCACCTTTCGGCCAAGAAGATCCTGAGATTGGATACCAGTCGTTCCTTCATAAATTGGCATTATTCGGATATCCCGATAATACTGTTCTAAGGCATAATCTTTTAAAAAGCCATAACCGCCTAGCACCTGAAGGCCATTGCTTACTGCCTGAATACCTGCCTCACAAGGATAGGTCTTCACAATCGGAGTAAGTAACTCTAGCAATTGATAGTAATGCATTTTCTCCTCTCCTTCGGTAGTGTGCATCTTATCGAGATAGTAGCCACATTGTAGAATCAAACCCAACGAGCCTTCCACAATCGCCTTTTGCATAAAAAGCATCCTGCGCACATCAGGGTGATTGGTGATCAAGGTCTGAGGCTTGGAGAGATCGCGTTTCCCGATGGGACGGCCCTGAGGACGTTCCAAAGCGTATCGATAGGAAGCATAATAAGCGGCGGAAGCGACTCCAGCTCCACTTACTCCTACACTGATACGAGCAGCATTCATCATTTGGAACATATAACGCAGACCTTGGTTCTCCTCTCCTACTAGGTAGCCACGACAATTTCCTTTCTCCCCCATCATGAGGTGAGCCGTCGCATAAGCTAGTTGCCCCATCTTGTGAAAGATACCCGCAGTCTGGACATCATTATCTTCTAAGCCTCCTCCTTCGGTAGGGCGTTTCTTGGGTACGACAAAAAGAGAAATTCCTTTAGTACCAGCAGGGGCACCTTCGATGCGCGCTAGCATCAAATGCACCACATTATCTACTTGATCGTGATCTCCTGAGGAGATAAATATCTTTTGCCCTTCAATGAGATAGTGGCCTTCTGCCGTAGGAGTAGCCTTAGTTGTAATATCAGTAAGCGAACTTCCTGCTTGTGGTTCAGTAAGAGCCATGGTCCCTTGCCAACGTCCATCAAACATATGGGGCACATAGGTATCTGCGAGTTCGGCGGAGCCGAACGAATAAATCAAACGTGCAGCACCAGCGGTCAACATCGGATAACCCACTACAGCATTATTAGCTGCCTCGAATAAGAACTCAGCCGCAATCTGTACCATATGGGGCATATCTAAGCCTCCGGCTTCAACTGGTGCGGTGGAAGCAATCCAACCTCCCTCGGCCATCTGTTGCATGATGTCCTTAATCTCTGCTGGAACATATATTTGGCCATCCTTATAAGTACAGCCTTCCCGATCCATCTTTTCGAGATAGGGAAACATATAAGTGTCTGCTAACTGCTTAGCCGCAGCCACACTCATTTCGATTGTCTCTTTGTCAAAATCCTGGAAGCGAGGGTGCTGGCTGAGCATATCGGCTCCATGTACATCAAACAAAAGGAAAAGGAGATTTTCCATGCTTGCGTACTGGGGAAGAGTATTGATATCGATCGCTTGTGCTTGAGTAGACATATCTATTGAGATTAAGGATTTTGTCGAATGAATGAGATGATAAGTTCTGCGAGCTCTGGGCCTTTATCTTCTTGTAAAAAGTGCCCACCACCTTGGATAATGGTGTGAGGCTGCCCTTGAGCACCAGGTATATTGGCTTGGAGATATTTTTCACCTCCTTTTGTAATTGGATCTAAATCGCTAAAGGCAGTCAGAAATGGCTTATCCCATTGACGCAGTTTTTTCCAGGCCTCAATATTGGCAGGCACCGCGGGATCATCTTCTGTGGTGGGTACCAAAGCGGGGAAAATTCTAGCTCCTGCTTTATAAGTATCGTCAGGAAAAGGCGCATCATAGGCAGCGACTTCCTCCTTAGTAAGTTTTCTAGCACTTCCTCCGTTTAGCACTCTGCCCACATCAATCTTGGGGCTATGTTTGGCAAATTGCTGCCATTGGATAAAGGCTTCTGGAGATTTGCCTTTACCGACAGGCAGGAATGTATTGGCTGCTACCACTCTTTGGAAACGGTCTCCGCGTTCGGCGACTAGCCGCAAACCAATCAAACCACCCCAATCTTGACAGAAAAGAGTTATCCCTCGCAAATCAACCGCTTCTAGCCAAGCCGTCATCCAGTCAACATGCTTTTGATAAGTATAATCGCTTTGCTCAGTAGGTTTATCAGACTTACCAAAACCAATCAAATCAGGAGCTACTACTCGAAAACCCGCTTCTACTAATGGCGGAATCATAAAGCGGTAGAGATAGGACCAGCTAGGTTCACCATGCATCAAAAGTACAGTCTGACCATCACGTGGACCTTCATCTATATAATGAATTCGGATGCCATCGACTTCCACATAGTGCGGGGCAAAGTTATAGTCTTTGAGGGCTTGAAATCGTTCGTCGGGGGTTCGCAATAACTTCATACTTACAAAATACTCTGCATGCATAACAAAATCAATTAAAATCATGAAGTACTTCTAAATCCCTCTCAAAAACTCCCGCTTTTTGTATGCCTTGACGCTTGGTTTTTCCCCTTTTGCCCGATAACTTTGCCCGCAGTAAAATACTACTCATTTATCCTCAAAATATGAGCATTCTCGTCAATAAGGATTCCAAAATCATTGTTCAAGGCTTTACCGGCAAAGAAGGTAGTTTCCACGCCCAGCAAATGATCGAATATGGTTCTCAAGTCGTCGGTGGGGTAACCCCTAACAAAGGCGGAATGACGCACCTAGATCGTCCCGTTTTTAACACTGCTTACGAAGCGGTTCAAGAAACTGGCGCCAATGTATCGATCATTTTTGTTCCTCCTGCATTTGCAGCGGATGCCATCATGGAAGCAGCTGATGCGGGTGTTGATCTCATCATCACGATCACTGAGGGAATTCCCGTACGAGATATGATCTACGCTAAGCAGTACATTGACGATCGCGGTATCCGCATGATTGGTCCTAACTGCCCTGGTGTAATTACTCCTGGTGAATGTAAATTGGGTATCATGCCTGGCTTTATTCACACTCCTGGTAAGATCGGTATTGTTAGCCGTTCTGGCACCTTGACTTATGAGGCAGTTGACCAAGTAAGTAAGCAAGGTATGGGACAGTCTACTTGTGTTGGTATCGGTGGTGATCCTATCATTGGTTCTCCTCACTTAGATATCATCAAGCTGTTCAATGAAGATCCAGATACAGAAGGTATCGTTATGATCGGTGAGATCGGTGGCCAGAATGAGGAAATTGCGGCTGAATGGATCAAAGACAACGTTACTAAGCCTGTTGTAGGCTTTATCGCTGGACAGACAGCGCCTCCAGGACGCCGCATGGGTCACGCCGGTGCAATTGTCGCTGGTGGTAAAGGTACTGCTGCCGAAAAAATGCGCGTGATGGCTGACTGTGGTATCCACGTGGTTGAATCTCCTGGTGAGATCGGCGTTACTATGGCCAAAGCTTTAGCTTAGTAGTAAGTATTTAGTAGATAGTATTAAGTACCAAGACATGGGATCT
>CAZHOC010000292.1:0-5159 GCA_964534295.1 uncultured Bacteroidia bacterium
AATAAATTTCCGGTAGGTGCGCGCATTCATGCCGCACCCAAAGGACAAGCGTTCTGCGAAGCAGCTCCCCAAAAAAAATTCCTCATACATCAAACAATAAACAAATGAAAAATTTCCTCATCCTTTGCCTCTTTGGCCTTCTTTTTTCCGCTTGTCAAGCACCCTTTATCCCTTCTCCCCAATCTCAAACAGATTGCTCTCCCATTCCCTCCCAGCATCCCAAAGCAGACGAATTACAAGCCCTAATTGATCAGTACACCTCCCAGCAGTTTGTGGGCCTTACTGTCTTGGTGGATCAAAATGGGGATGGGAGTTGGCTTGGTTCTGCGGGTTATGCAGAGCTAGAAAATCAAATGCCTATGACGAGCTGCCACCTGGGCTATACTGCTAGCATAATCAAGACTTTTATAGGCGTGCTAATCCTCCAACTTGAGGAGGAAGAGAAATTGGCGCTTAGCGATAAAGTTAGTACCCATATTGACCTTGAAATCCTAAAAAAGCTCCCAAATGGCCAGGAATTTACCATCGAGCAATTATTGCAAAATCGTTCGGGTATGCCAGATGTATTTGAGATAGCCTTTATTCTCGACCTCCTCAATCAACCTACTCGAGCTTACGAGATGGAGGAGCTTTTGAGTTATCTCGAAGGCGTTGAGGCACTTTCACCCTCCGGGGAACGCTACTACTACGGTGATGGCAACTTTATCTTGCTTTCGATGATTATCGAAAAGTATGCAGGAGACCTTAGACAGGTTTATCAAAAACGCATTTTTGATCCCCTACAACTCACAGATTCCTATCTAATCGACGAACCCACTCAACTGCCGGAGGGAATCGCAGCAAGCTATTGGGACCGCTACGGGAATGGAAAAATTGAAAATGTCAGTGATTACCAAATTGCCTTAGCAGCGGGTCTTAGAGGTACTGATGGCTTGATAATGTCGGCGATTGATCTCAATAGATTTATGGGAGCTTTGTCCCAAGGGCAATTAATCACAAATGCGAGTTATCAAAAAATGATGACATTGATCCCCATACCCACAGAAGAGCAGATTGGCCCAAGGTATGATGCCTATGGGCTTGGTATTGGACGCACTCAGGTAATGGAAAAGGCTTGGGTAGGAAGTTTTGGTAATCACATCGGCTCAAGTGCGATGATGTTGACCAATCTTGAGGACGATACTCGTATCATTGTGCTCCAAAATAGTGGCACCTTCTTCAATGATAGAATTAAGCAGCAATTCTTCTACCATCTTCTGCGAGATTTAGAGGGAATTATCTATTAAATCGATGTAACTTTAGCGCTAGTTTATAGCTCACTGATTATGGCAGACAAAGTCACCGGCAAAGCACTCGACAGTCAACTCGTTAGAAGGCTGTTTAGATATGTGCGTCCTTATCGGAAACAATTTGCAGGGGCTTTGTCTATGACCATTCTACTAGCCGCCTTAACTCCCCTCAGACCTACCTTGATTCAGATTGCGCTGGATGATTATGTAGTCTTTGGCAATGTAAAAGGGCTTCGGCTGATTATCCTCTCGCTGGTAGTATTGCTGATCGTGCAAATGCTGGTGATGTATGCCAATACTTACCTGACCAATTGGTTGGGCCAGAGTATCATCCGAGACATCCGAAAGCAGGTTTTTAATCATATCCTCAAGCTTCGCTTGCAGTATTTTGACAAGACGCCGATTGGTCGCTTACAAACTCGTACCATCAATGATGTAGAAACTCTTAATGATGTATTCACATCGGGCTTGGTGCGCATATTAGGGGAATTACTCCAGCTAGTGGCCATTTTGGTGGCTATGTTGGTATTGAGTTGGAAACTGAGTCTAGCAGTGCTGACGACCCTACCCCTTTTGCTTTACGCTACCTATATCTTCAAAAATAAGGTTAAAGGTGCCTTCCAGCGGGTACGAAATGCGGTCAGTGAGATGAATTCCTTTTTGCAGGAGCATATCAGTGGCATGGGCATCGTCCATATCTTCAATCGTGAGGAGATTGAAATGGATAAGTACGATAAGATCAACCGAGATCTCAGACGGGCCCACCTCAATTCGGTGATGTATTACAGCGTCTTCTATCCTGTGGTAGAAATCATCACGGCTTTGACGTTGGCCATTTTGGTATGGTACGGAGCAGGGCGGGTGATGAATTCCGAACTGATGTTTGGGGAGCTAGTCGCCTTCATCATGTTCTCCCAAATGTTTTTCCGCCCCATTCGTTTGTTGGCTGATCAGTTCAACACATTGCAATTGGGTATGGTAAGTGGGGAGCGCATCTTTCAGGTGCTAGATACCCAAGAGTTCATCGAAGATGAAGGTGAAAACAAAATTGAGGCGAGAAGTCATGCTCCTATCCAATTAGAGTTTAAAGGTGTGCACTTTGCCTATGCCGAACCTGAGTACGTTCTAAAAGACATCAATCTACTAGTTGAACCAGGGCAAAAAGTTGCCCTAGTAGGTTCTACTGGCTCAGGTAAAACGACCATCATAAACCTGCTGAGTCGCTTCTATGAAATCCAAAGAGGGGAAATATTGGTCGATGGTATCAATATCAAAAACTTAGAATTGGACTCTCTCCGAGAACTCATCGGCGTTGTATTGCAAGACGTCTTTTTGTTTTCAGGCTCCATCTACGACAATATCACCCTCAACAATCCAGAAATCAGTCTGGAGCAAGTCCAAGAGGCAGCCAAGCAAGTGGGAGCGCATGAGTTCATCATGAAGCTGCCGGGTCAGTATGATTATAATGTGAGGGAGCGTGGGGCTACTTTGTCCCTCGGACAACGCCAGCTTATCGCTTTTGCGCGCGTAATGGCTTATGATCCTCGCATCCTCGTCCTTGACGAAGCCACCGCCAATGTGGACACTGAATCAGAGGAAATCATCCAAAGAGCGGTAGAAACCATTATGGCAGGTAGAACCTCCATCATTATTGCTCACCGACTTTCTACAATCCAAAAAGCGGATCAAATTGTCGTCTTATCCAAAGGCAAGATCATCGAAAAAGGAAGCCACCAAGACTTATTGTTGCGCGAAGGCGCTTACTACGAATTGCATCAAATGCAGTTTGCTGGATAAGCAAAAAAGGCGCGACTTCTATGATGGAAATCGCGCCTTACTTTTATTCTCAAGTTCTATTTCTGCTTCACTATTTTGGCTCGATGAAGCAAACCATCTGGACTACGCAGATAAATCAAGTAGACCCCATCACTCAGATTTGAAAGATCAACCTCAGTTTGGACCGAAGTACTCGCTTGCTCTTGCTTGATATTTAGGATTGATTTCCCGCGTAAGTCAACTACTTCCCAACTTACAGCAGTGGCTTCGACAAAGGAGGCTTCTAAGCGCACGACATCTTTGGCCGGGTTAGGGAATAATTGCAGTTTGTCCTTCAAGACCTTATCTCCCAGAGGAGTGGTTAAATCACTGGTAGCATTGCCATTATTAGTTGCCCCTCCATTGGGTCGTTGCTCCTCTGCTTTACCACAGTTCACTACCGTCATAGGATGCTGAGTCGTATCCGAACATCCGTCAGCAGTAAGGATTACTAATCTTACCTCAAATTCACCATCGGAAGTAAATGCATGTTCTGGATTTTGCTCTTGACTGCTATTGCCATCCCCAAAGTCCCATTCCCATTGAATAATACTTTGATAAGAAGTGGAGTAGTCAACAAAATTAAAGACGCAAGATTGATTAGAACTATACGCAAAGTCTGCTTTACAAGGCAGATCACATCCATTGATCCTCACATACTTTTTGATTTCGTCTGTACACTCGTCTTCGGTACGGATATGAAGGATTACTTGATAGGTACCTGGCGATTGATATTTGTGGACTGGATTCGCCTCAGGGCTTGCGCTCCCATCGCCAAACTCCCAATGCCAAAAGACAATTCTATCCTGCGAGATACTGCGATCTTTGAAGTAAACCAGTGAGTTGGATACTTGATAATTAAAACCGGCATGGCAATCAGGGGTACAGTTAGTAACCTCCACAATTTGGCTTATGGAATCTGTGCAATTGTCATCAGTAGTAATGACAAGTTTGACTTCATAGTTACCATTGGCGGCATAGGTATGCTCTGGATTTTGAGCAGTAGAGCTATGCCCATCGCCAAATGTCCATTTCCAACCACTTACGTAAAAGGAGGAGGTAGAATAATCATTGAAAGCCACCTTACAATCTGATTCGAAGAAGTAGTCAAACTTCGCCTCGCAATAGGCGCCACAATAATCAACATAGATAGTCTTTGTAGTGGTGCTGTAGCAACTATCATCTGTCCAAATTGTCAAGCTGACATGATAGTCCTGTCCTTGTTCATTACCATAGTAATGCACAGGGTTTTGCTCCCAGGACGAATTACCATCGCCAAACTCCCAATACCAGGCAATGATACTTGATTCAGTATAGGATTGATCATGGAAATAGACATTGCAATAATCGTCCTGCTGATGGTAAAAGTCAGCCTCACAATAAGCATAACAACTGTCGACATGTACAGTCTGTACGATCTCATCATAGCAGCTATCCTCTGTTACGATCTTTAGTTTTACATCATAGTTGCCTCCCTCCGTATACATATGGATTGGATTCTGAGCATTTGAGCTATTTCCATCGCCAAAATCCCAATACCATGATACGATAGGATAATCGGTATTGGAAAGATCACCAAACTCAACCGTACATTTTGATGAGTTATAATAGGTAAAATTCGCTTCACAGTAGGAGTAGCAACTATCGATGTATATCGTCTCGGTCTTTGTATCCGTACAGCCATCAGATCCATAAATCGTGAGACTAACTGTATAGCTCCCTCCATTGCCGTAATGGTGAGTAGGATTTTGATCTGCTGATATGTTTCCATCACCAAAATCCCATTGCCAACTATCTACACTGCCATATGAGCTGTAGGAATAATCGCTGAAGTATACTTCGCAATAATCAGCTTGATACCCAAAATCAGCATAACAGTCGGAATAAGTACTACAAGTCGAAACAGTGATATACTCCGTTTGGGTATCACTACAGCCATCACTGCTACTTACCGTCAGACTTACTGTATAGCTTCCATCTGCACCATAGTAGTGCGTAGGGCTTGGATCTGATGAGGATTGGCCATCACCAAAATCCCAAGACCAAGAGTCGATG
>CAZHOC010000292.1:5196-6594 GCA_964534295.1 uncultured Bacteroidia bacterium
CATAATAACTGAAGTCTGCAGAACAATCGGTATAGGTGCTACAAGTCGAAACAGTGATATACTCCGTTTTGGTATCACTGCAGCCATCACTGCTGCTTACCGTTAGACTTACCGTATAGCTTCCATCTGCACCATAGTAGTGTATAGGATTGGGATCCGATGAGGTTTGCCCATCCCCAAAATCCCAAGACCAAGAGTCGATGCTACCATAAGTATTGTAGGATTGATCGCTAAAAGAAACATCGCAACTACCTTCGTAATAGCTAAAGTCCGCATAACAATCGGTATAAGTGCTACAAGTTGAGACTATAATTGACTCTGTTTTGGTATCACTACAGCCATCATAACTACTGACAGTCAGGCTAACCGTATAAGAGCCATCATCACCGAAATAATGAGTGGGAGATTGGTCTGAAGAGGTATTTCCGTCGCCAAAGTCCCAATGCCAGCTATCTATACTTCCATTATTACTATATGAATTGTCGCTAAAGGAAACATCACAACTGCCTTCATAATAGCTAAAGTCAGCCGTACATTCTGTTTGGGTGCTACAGCTGCTGATACTTATCATTTCAGTATAGGTATCGCTACAATTATCAGAAGTACCAATGGTGAGCTCTACATAGTAATCTCCATTCTCGGCGTAGGTATGATAAGGGCTCTCCTCACTGGAACTGTTGCCATCACCAAATCGCCAATACCATGAGGTAACATCGGCATAGGCTAAGGTGAGATCAGAAAAGTAAACATTACAGTCCTGCTCTGACCAACTAAAATTGGCTTGGCAAACCATACAATCGGTAACCTCTACAGTATGCCCTACTGTTTCGAAACAAGAGTCGGTAGTTTCTACTGTCAACTCTACATAATAGGTCCCGTTTTCACGATAATAATTGGAAGGGGATTGGTCTATGGCGGTCTGGCCGTCGCCAAAATTCCACCGATAAGACAGTACACTACCTCCAGTCAATACACTTGCCGAAAAACCAACTCGACAACCATCTACATTTGAGGTAAAATCAACAATGCAGGTATTCTGCGCTTGAACATTACTAAAACCAAGGAAGAGGAGAAAACAACAATAAAAAGATAATCGCATAACCTATGTGTGTAAAAGCATAGGTTCAGGTGGCTAACTACAACTTATTCATTAATGGCAGCAAACAAATACGATTTATGGAAATATCTTAACCTTCGCTTTTAACTAAACAGTCGTTCAATCTATCACTGATAAGCGAGCCGTAGTTATCTAATTATCAAGCTTTTAAATTCGTTGCACATGAAACGGTTCTCAAAAAATTCAATTTCTTACCTATTTCCCCGGTGCGCCAAATTTTGTATTCACATCGTCAAGTACTAAAACCCAGTCATTTCCTAAACCCTGGCTGGGAGGGATAA
>CAZHOC010000293.1:0-6589 GCA_964534295.1 uncultured Bacteroidia bacterium
TGCTTGCTCCCGCCGACAAATAGCGGAAGTACAAATGCAGTTCCCCGTCTCGCAACTCATAGTAGGCGATTTTTTCTTCCTCCACCCAATCGTTGAGTTGCTGAGCTTGCACGCTGAGACCGGCCGGGATCCCCAATCGGACCATCGGACTAGCTACTTCATATTTTTGTGGATTATGAAGGTGTACGGCTAGCCGAACGCTCACTCCAAGGTTTCAAAATCCAAAGTCGGTTTCTCTGTTTCGAAAGGAGTATTTTGATAGCCCTTCACGATAAAGGCATAAGGCAAGGTATTGTCCTTATCCTTGAACCGAAGACTGACTTTCTGTTTTTGCTCCGGTTTTATATAAGACGCTAGGTTGGTCCATTTCGCTTTTTCTGTTTGCCCATATCTTAGATTGGAAGAAAGAATAGGTGCTTGATTGATCATCAGTTCCACCATAGCGTCTTGCTCTGCATTATTGAGTTGGATGCTTTGCAGATAAGCGCTGATCGCCTTGAGGCTCAATACTGTGCCTTGAGTGCTACCAAAGTAGCCTGCTCCCCTTCTCTGCTTGTAGATGAAGCCTAGCGCAGCCTCTAAGTGCTCTGATTGTGGCTGGGGGGAAGCGAGCATGGCGAGGACAGAAAAGGCCCCCGTTTCAATTTGATAATTCACCCCACGCGAGCGAGTAACGGAATGAAAATCTGATTCGCTCGGCCAAGAACCATCGGCCTGTTGGAGCTCAAGGAGGTCGCGCATCAACTCATTGCCATTTTGCTGATCCCCCAGGAGGTAATAGGAGCGGCAAGCTAAGGCTAAGAGATATGGATTTTGTGTCTTCACGGCATTTTTGCGGACTCTCTCTAGTTCCTTATCCAGATCCTTTTCACCAGCTTCTATTAAAGCATGGACCGTATAGGCATTGCGAACCTTCTGGTCTGAGCGGCCATAATAGCCAGTTTTAGCTCCGTCTTTAAAACCCCCTTCACCGTCTCTCATCCGCAAGAGATAAGCCCTGGTCCGGGCAATCAGTGGCTTGGAAACCTCTGGAAACACCTTTTGCATATCATTGAGCTCCATCAAGCCGTAGGCGCTCAATCCCATTTTGGCGGCAGGACGGCCATACAAATCAAAACCTCCCCCGAGGATCTCGTAGCCCTTGATCTTGCGATAGCCATTACGAATAAACTTAAGGGCTTTTTGCTTGATCGCAGGCTTGATTTTGCCTGAAAGTTGAAGCAACATCAAAACCAGCACATTAGGATAAAGGCTAGAAGAAACTTGTTCAAAGCATCCGTGAGGCTCTCTAAGGATAGATTCAGAACCATTGACCAATTCGCTATAGACATCCGTAAACACCGCGAAAGAAGCCTCGACCGTACCCGGCACTACATCTTGTAGCGCAAATTGCATGGCATCTTCGGCTTCATTGCCTGCCATACTGATTTCAAAGGGAAAGCCTTGTCGGCGAACGCTCAGCCTTAGATCGCGCTTTTCATGATAGGCATTGGCCGCAAAACTGAGCTGCATAGAAGCACTTGGGATATCCAATACCTTCACACTTAGATAAACCGTTTTAGCACTTTTTGGGGCTAGATCGATTCCCTGCACCATCAGGCGCGAATCTTTAAGTTCTAGTCCTCCAGGCAGGGTGGTATGCAAATTACCCACGATTGGCTCATCAGTATTGTTTTGAAATTGGACCGGCAGCATTACCTGATCTCCTACACTCAGCCAATTGGGCTCTATCACCTTCATGGCAAATGGTAACTCAGTATGATAAATCTCCTCCTCACTCAGCCAATTACCTTTGCCGTCTGTTCCCTCCACACTAATCCGAAAAGCGCTGGCCTGATCAGGATTGTGAAAACTTAGCTCTGCTTGGCCTTTTTGGTCAGTCGTTAATTCCCCTTCCCAGAAAACCGTTTTCCGAAAATCATTTCTGAGGCTAGTCTTCAGGCTTTGATACTTTGGACTGTAAAAAGCATTGGCCAAACTTGGCCGCTCAGGGTCTTGCATGAAGTAAGGTTGCAAGCGATGGCGACGGTATTGTGGCTTTATTATTTTTCGGCTTTGCCGAACGCCTGATTTCGTATTTATCAAGATCACCCCATTGCTGGCGCGACTACCATAAAGCGCTTGCGCAGAACTCCCCTTTAAGACAGTGATGTTAGAGACATCATTCGGATCCAATAATCCCAAAGAGTTCATGCCTTCATTGCCGCCAATTCCGGCATTAGGAGGGCTACTCAATACTACACCATCTACTACAATTAGTGGATTTTGATAAGCGCCTGCACTACTCCCTCTTATCAAGATCCGAGAAGCGGCTCCCGGACCAGAATTGGGAATAACTTGGACACCGTTCATCGCCCCTTGGAGAGATTGTTGAATCTCTGCGGTGCGAATAGATTCTGTACGGGTAATCTCCACTGCCGTAGTGATACTTCTTTCACTTTGGCTGGCGTAACCTACTACCACAACTTCATCGAGAGATGTTGCCTCTTCAAAATCAGGGATCTTCTCTACAATTTCGTCAGCTAATTCAGGCTCAGGGATATCCTCTTTTATGGCTTGATTTAAATTTACTGCCGTAGGCTGTACTGGTAAGGGTAATGAAGGTTGTGCTGTAGGAACTGAAGTATTGGTATAACGATAAGGGGTAGAATAAGTAGAATAATATCCACCACCTCGTACATAAGGTACACTAGCTTGATCCCAACGAATTTTGGTAGGCAGCAATTCCTCCTGACTGGCTGGCAATTGAAAGGTATAGGCACCATAGGTCAGACTGGGGCAAATGAATTTACCCAGGGAATCCGTTTTGACATTGTAAACCATGGGATCACTGTCCGTCTTTAAGATCGAAAAATAGCTATCAGTCTGAGGGCGTCCCTTATTATCAACCAGCAATCCACTTAGCTCAGGCATGGCATCAAAATCTGCAAAATCCCTAGGTCTCTCTGGGTTAGTTTGTAGCATCTGATTCCAGTCAAAGCGTCGCCAACCCTGAGTGAGCATCAGTATATCGAGATGAGCCAAAGCCTCAGGCTCTTCTTCGTCGAAGTAGTAGTTTGGCTCTTCGACTTCGCCCTGCAGCTCTCCTGAAAGCAGCATCTGTGCCTTTAGGTTGGCTTGTTTATCATCCGCAAAACTTAGGTTTTGCTCATCCACTACTGCTAGGGAGAAACTACCTTGAACAGGATCCCCCTGCTCATCTTTGACACTAAGTTTGAGCTTTACTTCTTCCCTAGGCTGGTAAGTTTCCTTATCTGTCTCAATTTCTACAGAAAGGCCTTCTGTGGGTTTAAGATAGACTAAGCGTTCCGAGACGGAAATACCATCCTCCTTCGCCAATACAAAGCCTACGATACCTTGCTGATAGTTTTTACTAGGTACCACATATCTGTTTTCTCCCTTACGACATTCCACCTCATAGACCTGCTTAAGCTGTTGTCCTTGTTGACTTATGAGCAGGACCTTACCTCCGTATGGATGATGAATACGGAAGTGCAATTGAGTATCACTTTGCTTATTCAAGGCCAGTCGAAATGCATTGGTCTGCGACCTAGGCAGATCGTAAAACTTCTTGACCGCATAGGGCTCAGAGATCTGAGCGTAATAGTTTTCGTTGGCTTTGGCGAGAAACTCCAGCTTTCCCATCCCCATATGAGCGGATCGAAAGCTATCAACCACTACTCCTTTTTGGTTATATATATAACCCGCGACATCAGTTCCTTTGCCAAATTCGTTGATGGCCTTAAAAGCAAGCACTCCTCTCTTTCCGCTAATGATATCTCCGCCTTCTGGCAAAAATTGTAAGTCGATGTCTCCCATCTCAATCGGTACAGAACGATACATGGACTCCGTCAACTCCTGATACTCTAACCTAAGGCTAAGAGAAACATCACGAGTATCTAACTCTTTGGGTAGGGATTGTACGAACCAAGCTTTGCCTTCATTGTCTGTTTCGACTGACTGCTTTTGCCAAAGTTCTCCCTTTATTTTCCATTCTGCTTCGATGGGATAGCGGACCAATTTTTCGTTAGATAGATTTTTCAATTCAAACTCTGCCTCCACCATTTGCCCCGGCCCATAGGACTCTTGCGCAAAATCAAGTTTCATCAAAACTCGAGGTAAAACCACCTTTTGTAGTTGGATGTCTTTGTAAAAAACATCTCTATCCTCATAGTTTTTCTGCACGCTGGTGTAAGCCTTGAGTTGATATTGACCACCGTTGAGCGAAGCTCGTAACGCAAAATCACCTTTCCCCCTGCCATTTTTCAGGGCGACTACCTTCTTTTCTACAATTTGTCCTTTGGGATCAAGTAATTCGACAAAAGCCTTCTGACTTCTTATTGGATCATTGCTACTCCCAACCTTATCGACATAGACACTAAACCACAGGATTTCATCTGGGCTGTACAATGTACGATCCGTATGACAATAGATCTTTTCCGTAGCGTAACGGTACTGGTAATCAGCAAGCTTTTGTTGGATTCGCTCTATTACAGGATGATTATTGACAGTATTAGGCAAGAGCATCATACCTGTTCCCAAACAAATACAAATGGCTATGCCTACGATCAAGAAAGGAGTTTTCATAGCAGTAGATTAATTGCTTCTCCTTTATGAGCTGTCTAGGGTTAAAATTCCACAAAAAAACTTCCAGCCTCTATCAAAAAAGCTCATTTTTCCCCAAATTCAAGGGATACAAACATGAGGTCATGAAGCAGTCCGCCATTCCACACACCTTTCTCCTTTGCGCGCTTAGCTTTCTATTTGCTTGTAATCCTTCTTACGACACCACCAACAATCTCTCCGAAGCCCAACAAAGGGAGTTACAGCATGCGCTAGCCGGTCTTAAAGCAAGCAACGGCTTGGAGGTCAGTCTTTTTGCCGGTGAGCCTATGCTATTCAATCCGACCAATATGGATATAGACGACCGCGGTCGGGTCTGGGTAATCGAAGCGCAAAACTATCGCAACTTTTTCAATCCCGTCAATCCTATTCGAGAGGAAGGGGACCGCATTTTGATCCTTGAGGACAGCGATCAGGACGGCAAGGCGGACAAGCAAACTGTTTTTTACCAAGGAAGAGATATTGATGCGGCATTAGGAATTGCCGTGATAGACGATCGCGTAATAGTCTCTTGTAGCCCCAATGTATGGGTTTTTACGGATGCTGATGGGGATGATATTCCAGAAAAAAAGGAAGCCATGTTTACGGGCATCCAAGGGGTCCAAGATGATCATGGTATTCATGCCTTTGTATTTGGGCCTGATGGTAGATTGTACTTCAATCATGGCAATGCGGGTAAATCCATCAAAGGACCAGAGGGAGAAGATCTCTATGATAAGGCTAGTGGACAAATACTAGATGTCAAGCAAAGCGACTTCCAACAAGGGATGATCTATCGGACAGACCTAGCGGGTAAAGAGGTCGAAGTCTTGGCCCATAATTTTCGCAACAATTATGAAGTCTGCCTCGACTCCTATGGGGGACTTTGGCAATCCGATAATGATGATGATGGCCACCGAGGGGTGCGGATTAATTATGTCCTTGAATACGGCAACTACGGTTATAAGGATGAGATCACCGGTGCTGGCTGGCTTTCTTATCGCACGGGTATGAGCGACCAGGGTCATGAAATGCATTGGCACCAAAATGACCCTGGCGTAGTCCCAAATCTATTACCAACAGGAGCCGGTTCGCCTACGGGTATTGCTTTTTATGAGGGGGAGCTCCTAGCGGAGAATGTTCGACATGCTCCTTTACATACGGACGCTGGCCCTCGAGTTTTGCGGGCTTATCCCTTTGAAACTGAAGGAGCAGGCTATGAAGCCAAAATGATTCCTCTGCTTGAAAGCATTCATGATAAATGGTTTCGACCAGCAGATATCTGTGTAGCTCCGGACGGCTCCGTTTTCGTGGCTGACTGGTATGATCCAGGCGTGGGTGGCAATCATATGGGTGATTTTCAACAGGGGCGCATATATCGTCTGGCGCCAGAGAATTCTCCCTACCAGTTTGAAAAGCCCAATTATGAGAGTCCAGAAGGAGCCCTAAAGGCCTTAGCAAGCCCCAATTTGGCTACTCGCGCAAAGGCGTGGTTAACACTGGTTGATATGGGTTCTTCGGCAGAGTCCGCCCTTTCAAAGACTTGGGAGACAGCTCCCGAACATCAAAGAGCCAGAGCATTGTGGCTATTGGCTAGGCTTCCTGAAAGTGGTCCAAAATACCTCAGTGCAGCCCTTGCAGATAAAGATCCCAACATCCGGATTTGCGGCTTGAGAGTAGCAAGGCAACTCGATAGGGATCTGCTAAAGGTATTGGCCCAATTGGCGGATGATGACGATCCCCAAGTGAGAAGAGAAGTCGCCATTGCTCTGAGATTTATGGAAGGTACTGAGGCTGATCAAATTTGGGCCCGCCTCGCGGAACGCTTACCCCCAGATGATCGTTGGTACCTCGAAGCTTTAGGAATTGGAGCAGATCGCTTTCCTGATGCACGCTTCGCAGCCTGGCAAGCTTTAACTGAAGGAGAATGGGATACAGAGAGAGGAAGGAAAATAATTTGACGAATCTGCGCCAAAGCAGCTCTAGC
>CAZHOC010000294.1:0-6578 GCA_964534295.1 uncultured Bacteroidia bacterium
AAGCACTTCTTCATAGTTACCTTCCAAAAGAAATTCATCTTTTTTCAGCCGCCTGTTGTCACTTGTAGTGATTTTTTGCGCCTAGGTATTTGTGCTCCTTCGGAGAACGCTTATATCTAATGCGAAGAATTATGAAACGTGCAACACTGCTCAGCAGCTTTATCCTTTTGTTGACCCTTGCTTGTCAAGACCCCTGTAAAGACGGAAACTGTCCACAAGAGATGGAAGCGCCCTCTGAAACGGCTTTCTGGGGGGAGATCTTTCCTGCGATCGGAGCAGGTTGTTATTATGAAAATGGCTTGGTACTGATATTCAATCTTGCTGGAGACCAGTATGCGCTAGTAGATCCCGAAGGCGGCCAGTATGATGGTCCCTTAGAGTTAAATGAGGCAATTTTAGAAGACATACCGTTCGACGCAGTCGGAGCCGTCCACCACCATCGCGACGGTCGCTTGATCTTTTTTGACAAAGCGGGGACCCAAGCCGCTGATTATATGATAGAGGTCGAACAGTTTCAACCACCAATTGACTTAGGCAATTTTGGCAATGACCTTCATCCATATGCGACCCTAGGAGTTGGAGCTGCCGCAAAGAATGATTTCTATGACTCCTTTCACTTCAACAAAAAGGGAGACGAGTTTACCCTCTATCAAAGCAATAGCAGTCCCGATTACCAATCATTAAAATCTGTCAGCGAGTTTGACGATGGCAATATCAACATTGACAATGTGGGGGCGGCCATTTACATGGATATGGATCAAGGTTCAATCGTCCTCTTTGACCAAACTGGCTCTACTTACTATATCCACAACCTACAAAGCGGCAAAACCGAAGGTTTTTTCAAGCTTTAGGACCATAATTTCCAGCCAATTTGAGAAAAAGTTGAAAAAACTTGCTCTCTCCATTGTCACTTCGCCACCATTTTTACGCGTACACCATTGACGCTCTTATTGGCAGTCTATCTCAATCAAACTCTATCAGTATGAAACGCGCATCTCAATTTTACATATTGCTCGTCCTGCTTTTATTCGCTGCATGCAAAGGCAATGATCCTTGTGACGAGCCAGGTGGCCTTTGTGATCAGGAAGTGGATTTTTCAGAGGTTATCGCCTCCGGCGGAACGTTTGAGTCTTTTAATACCAAAGCAGATAGTACGGTTTTGGACTCCAGTGTTACGGTCCAACCCAATGGCGACAAGTATTTTTGCATCAGCAAAGACTATGATTTTGTTAGCAGCGGAGAAGAATATTTCAGCTTTAACCCCAATGCTGAGATCATTTATCCCGGCAGTCTTTTGCAAGGCAACTCTATCTCCAATCCTACCCCGAACCCTATCGTGGCCGACCGTGGCGCAGGTTGTTTTACCATCAACCTGATCAATGGCTCCCAAGGCACCAGGGCCTGCGTGGACGAAATGAAAGAGGGTAAAATCGTGCTTGCGCTCAATGAAATCCTTGATAACAATAATGGCATCCTACCGGCTAAGTTTAGTTATGAATACTCTGAGGTCCAGTCAGCCCAAGAAATGGCCTTCAAAATGGGGGTCAATTTCAGTAACCTGACTGCAGACGTTAAAGCCAAACTTTCGGTCAACACCAATTCC
Organism: uncultured Bacteroidia bacterium; assembly: GCA_964534295.1. Classification (GTDB taxonomy): domain Bacteria; phylum Bacteroidota; class Bacteroidia; order J057; family J057; genus JBCAWW01. The sequence continues at coordinate 1,604 of CAZHOC010000294.1, forward strand.
GAATTTACCAGCTATCTCATCAATCTGAGCCAAGAGTACTTCACCATGATTTATGAGAAGCCCACTTCATACGAGGAAGTATTCGCCGAAGGCGTAACCCCCGAAGACCTAGAGCCATTTATCCAACCCGGTAATCCAGCGACCTATATCTCTTCGGTTACCTATGGTCGTAAATTTTATCTTTTGCTAGAATCTACTGAGACTCGCTCCGAAATCAAGGCCTCCCTAAAGGCCTCCTATGATGCGGCAGTAAGTAATACGGAACTAGAGGCTGGAGCAAGATTCGTAAACGAACTCTCCAACGTAGACATCAAAGTGTACGCGATTGGCGGCGATCAGCAAACCGCTTTAGAGACTTTCAATGGTGATTTTAATGCTGTGGCCAACTACCTCAGCAATGGGGGAGATTATCGTACTGGCGTGCCCCTTTCTTATGTGGTGCGCAGTTTGGAGACCCACCAAATCGTCAACGTAAAACTTGCCACCCAATATCAAACCACCGTTTGTGAACCTTATTTCTATGATGACAATCCTCCGGGCTTTACCGCCTTTTGGGGCCAAACCTTCAACCGCATCGGCGCCATAGCCAATTTCAGCGACCCAATAAATAATTTGATGTTTGTCTTCAATTTAGAGGGAGATCAATATTTCGTAGGCGATCAAAACGCCCAAACGGTTCTTTATGGGCCCTATGATGTGGATGATCCAAACGGCTTATTGGGCGATATTCCTTTTGACAAGGTAAGTGCTGCAAGATTTGATCAAGATAATAGTCGCCTCATCCTTTACAATGAGACCGGTATCCTAAGGTGTGAGGTTTTGAGCTTTAATTTGGGTCCCACCAATCCAGCGACTTATAGTACACCCTTTCCCTTTAGTTCTGTTTATTCGGGTCATCCATTCGCCTTGTTTGGGTTAGAGAGTGCTGCCCGAGGAGGTAATTCAGTAGCATTCCTCCACACAAAAAAGGGTGGGAATGCATCAGTACTCTATTCTCCTATCAACGGAGTTGCGCTGCCATTTGGCTCAGAAATATTCCCTATAGAAACCATAGGGGCTGCATCCTACGTCAAGGTGGGACCGGGATATATGGTGATGATCGCTGAAAACGGGAGAGACTATACCATCTGGGATATCAGCAATACAACTGCACCTACTCCCTTGTACAAATTTTAATTTTGCTCCTCCCCGTTTAGCATGCGGTCGATGCTTTTTAGATTAGTTTCGTACCGCACGGGAGATTCTTGAAAGACTGCAAGGGCCTGTTCTAAATAAGGACGGGCCTTTTCCATTTCCTTGAGCTTGAAATAGCATTCGCCCAAAAAGTAAGCGGCCTGAGCGTAATTACGATTTTCGGTTCCATTGGTCGCTTTTCTGATTTCCAGTGATTTTGTTAAGGGGGCAACCGCTGCGCGGAACGTTTCTCTCTTTAAGTTAATCTCTCCCAATCTCGAATAATAAAAGCTATGCGCATAGCTGTCTTCCCCGTATACCTTATCAAAGAGAGGCTTCAAGCTCAGGAGCTTGCGTTCTGCTTCCTGATACTTTTTCTGATACAGCAATGCCCCTACTAAGTTTTGCTGCGTCGATACGTAATAAGGATGCTCTTTAGTGCCAAAAGATTTTTCTACCGCATCACTCAAATAATTATACATCAGCGCCGCAGAGTCGGCTTGTCCTATCTTTATCAAGCAACGCGCATAATTACTCATGCTTGCAATTACTTCCGGGTGATGGGGCACAAATATCGCTTCCCTCTGTTTGAGAGAGGCAGCGGCATAGGATTTCCCTTCTTCATACAATCCCCTATCGATAGCTGTAGAGGCAAGGTAGTTTAGTGTATATGCCGTCTCGGAATGTGGTTCTTCTAGAACCGCCCGCTTCATTTCTAAAGAAAGCTGAAACAAAGAGTCCGCAGCGGCATACTCTCCTCGCTTCCTGGCTGTCATGCCAATCATATGGGCCACTTCGGCGAGTTGCAAGGTATCCGTACTATGCTTGTGGGTCCAATCATAAAGGGCTTGATAAAAACTATCTGCTCTAGCAAAATCATCCTGTTCATAGGCATTATCCCCAAAACGTCGATTCATGTCTGCCTCTATCGAATCATTCCAATTATCAGACGCTTTGAGCAAAGAGACAGTAAGCCCTAATAGGCTATCCGCTTGGAGTAACTCATTGGTATAAAATAAGGTAGTAGCCCATTCCTGTAAGTTCAATACCTGATATTTCACCGGAGGATTCTCCATAGCGTCATAGAGTTCCGCGCTAGCGGCAAACAAAGAATCCGAACGCTCATACTGCGCTTGATTACGATACAAATACCCCCAAAAACTCAACAGCTCTGCTTTGGCTTCCGGCGTATCTTCGAGATATTCATTAACCTTGGGTAGGGCTCGATTCAAAAACTCCTCCGCGCTCAACTTTTCTCCAGGCACTGCCTCAGGGTCTACCTCTAAAAAAGTAGTCTTCATCATCTCCAAGACTTGCCGCGTTTTCCTTGTTTCCTCCTGAGCAAGGTTTCGTTCTTTGGCCAAGCGAGAGGTATAAAAGCTAACCGTCAATATCAATAAGAGGCTGGCAATTGCGGTTAAAGCAACTGGAATGCGGTTTCGTCTGAAATACAGCTTTGCTCTGTAGCCAAAATCAGAACGCAATGAGATCGGCTGCTGAGCGAGAAAAGCTTCTATGTCTTCTTTTAAAGCCTCCACACTTTCAAAGCGCTGATCCAGATTTTCCTGCAAGGCTTTTTGTATGATGAGATCAAGCTCATTTTTCATCTCCCTGCGGGGAACGCCTGGATCTGGACGTTGCTCGAAGAGCAGCTCATACAAGACTACTCCTAGGGAATACACATCACTCTGGGTCGAGATATAGCCACCCGCCAGCTGCTCAGGCGATGCATAAGCCTTGGTCAAAGCGGAAGAAGCTCCTTCCTGGGCATTTGCTTCTTGCTGCCGCACCAATCTCGAAACCCCAAAATCCAATAGTTTAACTTGGCCTTCTTCAGTCACCAACATATTTCCCGGCTTGAGATCTAAATGCACAATCAATTGCCGATGCGCATATTGCACTGCTTCACAAACCTGCAAAAACAGTCCCAAGCGTTGCTTCTGATCCAAGCGTTCGCCGGAGGCGTACTCAGTTAATGAACGACCATTCACTAACTCCATCGTAAAGAATGGCTCACCAGCATCAGAAAGTCCCCCATCATACAGACGGGCAATATTGGGATGCTGTAGTTGGGCCAGGATCCGCCGTTCTTCTTGAAACTGAGGGATCAAGCGATCAGACAGAAAACCTCGCTGCACCACCTTAAGCGCCACTTCTCTTTGAAAATCGCCGTCTGCTCTAGCGGCCAAATAGACCGCTCCCATGCCTCCACTCGCGAGATGCTCCTTGATCTCATAGGCTCCCATCCGCTCCCCTGCCCTATTTGCTGTTTCAGGTTTAAGACGTAGGCCTTCCTGCATAAGGGTATGCGGCTTTTCGTCCATGGCGAGCAGATCAGCCACTTCTTGTGCTAATTGCGGTTGATCGCTTGCAAGTTGTGCCAGGGCTGTCTTTTGAGCCTCTGGATCAAGGTCCATTAGACGCTCAAACCAATCTTGTATTTCGGTCCAGCGAGTATGCATAGGTTTTAGAGTTCTCGTTTTAGTTCACGGCTGAGCCAAGCTCTGGCTAATCGCCAATCCCGACGTACAGTGGGCAAAGAAACCTTCATGATTTTGGCGATTTCTTCATGCTTAAAGCCGCCAAAAAACCAATACTCGATGACTTTTGCCTGTCGTTCGCTTACGGTGGCAAATCGTTCGAGGGCTTCGTTGAGGCTTAGGATTTCTTCTGCCGTAGTCTCATGCGAAATATCGGCCTTAGTGAGAGTGATTTTTTGAGGGTTGGAGCCGCGTTTTTGGCTATTTTTTTCACGGGCATAGCTAATCAGGATACGCCGCATAGCTTGAGCAGCCATGGCCATAAACTGATCTTCATTGATATACGACCCATTTTGCTTTTCGAGCTTTAGGTAGGCTTCATGCACCAGATCAGTGGTATGCAGCGTGTGGTCTGCACGTTCGCGATAGAGCTGATTATGAGCAAGGCGTTTGAGCTGGGCATATACTTGCGGGAAGTGAGCCGAAAGATCGAAGTTCTCCAAATGGCGTCAGGAGTTTGGTTCTGTTTGCTATAAGATACGCAAAATTGGCCAGATTGCTGGTTCTGGGGCTGTTAGCCTTATCTAGGTTAGTTTTTGTTTTGCCGCTGCGCGGAACGCTTGTCCCTAATATCCCAGCGCTTCTAATTCGACCGAGATGACCATAAAATACTAGGGAATAAAGCTAAAGGTCATCCCGGAAATGTGAAGCATGAGCATTATCCGGGATCTTTTAATCTCTAAATAGTAGAATGCTAAGGGGTTCCTAAAGCCAAGGAGATTTCGTGAGCGACAAGGCAGTGCCTTGTCGCCTGCAAGAGATTATCGTTCTGCGAAGCAGTAAGCCTACCTCCTCCGCTTCTTAGCTCGCGTACGAGTCTTTTTGAAGCGGTTTTTGGTCTCCGCCCAACGATTACTTTTAGTTTTAGGCGCCTCACCCAATAGCTTAGGAATCATATCCTCCCGTCCTAGACTCTTGAGCTTTGCCTTGAGCATACCTTTGTTTTCCTTCTTGTACCAGAAGAAAAATTGGTGCTGCGCTCGCTTTTCCTTTTTGTTTTTGGCGGTATAGACTGGCTGCAGGGTGTAGGGATGAACCCCAGCATAATAAATTACCGTCGCTACCGTCATCGGCGTGGGAGTAAAGCCTTGCACCTGCTCTAGCTGGAAGCCCATATCCTTAGTCTCACAAGCAAGGTGAGCCATATCTTCCTCCTTACAACCGGGATGGCTGGAGATGAAGTAAGGGATCAAGGGTTGGTCTAGATTATGCTTTTTATTGAGTTTTTCGTAGCGCTTCTTGAAAGAGTGAAAATGCTTAAA
>CAZHOC010000295.1:0-6574 GCA_964534295.1 uncultured Bacteroidia bacterium
CGCCTCGGGAAATACCATTACTGCCGGTCCAGAGACCGTACTCAGACCTTCGGCCGCATCCCAAGTATAAGCTTTGCCACCGGAGGCTGTCAGACCGATGGATTGTCCTTCACAGATCCTAGCTGCGGAGGGCTCTATCGTCAATGGCTCTGCTTTTTTGACTTCCACCGTAATATTGGCAGGGATCACACAACTGATATCCTCTACCGAAAGCGTATAGGTGGTGGTTTGATCAGGACTGGCCGTAACCAATCCTCCGGTAGTTTTATCTAAGCCATTTGCCGGCGCCCATTTGTAATTGTAGCCGACCTTTTGCGCGGTCAATAGCGTAGCGGTTCCTTGGCAGATTACAGGATCTTGGGTAGTGGCGCTCAATTGCACCTTTGCTTTAACGGCAATAGGAAGTTTCGCCTCCGTTTTACAGCCCAAGGCATTGGTTGCGTTTACAGTATAGGTAATTGATTCTTTAGGGAAGGCGACTACTTCTTTGCCACTTGTCGCACTCAAGCCGTAGGCTGGGGACCAACTGTACTGTGCATCCCCTTCAATTGCTATGGAGGCTTGTTGGCCTTCACAAAGGGTGTCTACCTTTTGGACAAAGTTGACCTCAGGCAGTTCTTTGACCTCTAACCGGATGGTGTCTCTAAAGATACAACCATTGAGATCAGTAGCTTCGACATAGTATCGACGGGTCTTGTTTGGAGTCGCAAGCACAACCGGCTCATCGCTAACCGAAAGGCCGTCCTTGGGAAACCATTGATAGTTGTAGGCTCCACTGGCAGATAGCGTCACAGATTCTCCTAGACATATCGAAGGATTGGCTGGACTTACTTTAAGTTTGCTACCCGTCCCTACTACATTGAGCGTCACTTCTTCCTCGGCACGACAACCATCCTGATTGACCGCTGTCAAGGTGTAAGTAGTAGTAATTTCTGGGGAAGCCATTACTGATGGGCCTTCGGTCAGATCGAGGCCAATATCAGGGCTCCATCTGTAGTTTACTCCCGCTTCTGGCTCAACTTCTAGCTTAAAGGGTGAGCCTTTACAAACGGTGATATTTTCTACTGCATTGAGGCTAAGGTTAAGCGGAGCCGTTACGACTATCATAGCCACAGACTCTTTGGTGTCAGAGACGCCATTACAAGCCGTGGCCGTACGTTTTACATTGAAGGCGCCCTGTTGGTTGAAGCGCACCACCGGATTAGCTTCTCGAGAGTTTTCAATATCTGCCCCTTGAAACTCCCAAAAGAAGTCGGCGGCATTTTGAGATTTATTGATAAACTGTAGCGGTGCACCCGCACAGACAAAAAACTCTTCGGCGCTGAAATCAGCCAATGGGTTGAGTCCTTCACGGTTGTTTCCCCAGTGCTTTGGCAACCTCTTTCGTCAATAGCAGTTACTTGATAGCGAGTGGTCTGCCTTGGGCTAGCGGCCACTTGTGGTCGATAGTTCGCATTGAGACCATCGTTAGGAGCCCATGTATAGGAAGTGCCTCCACTTGCAGTAAGGATCACACTGCGTCCGGGGCAAATAGAAGGATTTTGTGGACTGATGGTGATGGGACTTGCTTGATAAACCTTGACTTGAACTTGAGCGGTATCACTACAGCCATTTTCGGCTTCCCCTATCACTCTAAAGAGGGTATTCTGATTAGGCGAAACATCTACCAAACGGCCGGTATTACGACTAAGGTCGATATCAGGAGACCAGCGATAGCGCATGCCTCCATTGGCGATTAGTTGAATCCCTTCCCCTTCACAGATTTCTTCAGCAGTAGCAAAAGCCGTCACATTAGGTTTTTCACCTATCTCAAGTGTTATCTGCGACTCAGAGATACAACCATTTTCGGTTACTGCATTTAAGGTGTAAGTAGTGGGTCCTTCAGGACTAGCGATAACGGTGGAACCTTCAGTGGTGTTAAGGCCTACAGCCGGAGACCAACGATAGCTTGCTGCGCCTTTGGCCTTAAGCTGTACAGATTGGCCAGGACAGACGACTTTTCGTTCTGCCTGAATGCTGATAAGGTCCGTTTCCTTTTTGACATTTACGGTGATGCTTTTCTCTAATTGGCAACCGTTGCGCGTAGCGCCTAAGACCGTATAAACGGTGGTAGCAGTAGGCCGCACTTCTATTTGGCCGCTATTGTTATTGACCAAGCCAGGGGCATTGACCCAACGATATTGATCAGCGCCAGTGGCATTGAGGGTAAGACTGGTACCTTCACATATGGTGGCATTAGGAGGTGTGATTTGCAGCTCACGCCCTGCTTCCACCCGAATGCTTATTTCGGCCTTAGCGGAACAGGCAAATTCATCTTTGGCCTGAATACGATATGTTTGATCTGTAGTGGGTTGAACGACCACCATTTTTTGATCTGGCCCCACAATCTGATCTCCTAAATCCCAACTAATATCCTGAGCTCCTTCAGCTTTTAGCTCAACGGCTTCGCCGGGACAGATTTCGGTTTTATTGGCGAGTAATTTGAGTTCTGGAGTACTGCCCACTCTGATCTGAGCGTTGCGCGTGAGCGTATTACTACCATTACGATTACTTGCTGTCAGGACCACATCATAGACACCTGAGCGAGGATAAACTACTACGGGATTGGCAGAAGTATCGCTGGCGGGAAAACCTCCCGGGAAGGTCCAGACCCATTCGCGGGGATCATTGGCAGAGATATCACTAAAGCGTACGGAGTCTCCAGGGCAAATCTCAAGTTGAGAGGCCGTAAAATTGACTTCTGGTGCAGGCTTAGGAACTCCACCGATAGAGATATTGTCCAAGTATATATTATTGCCATAGCCAGAGAAATTGACAAAGGCGATTTGTACAAATTCATACTGATCAAAGGCACTTAAATCGATCACTTCACGACGCCATTCACTGGCTTGAGGGACAAATTCAGTTTGGGAGTTAAGGCTTTGGGTACTAAGTTCCTTGCCACCTTTGTAATAGATATTACGAAATACCCCATCACAATCCGTCGAAATGAACACCCCTAAGGAATCAGAGTAGCGTTCTTCGAAGAAGCCATATGCCACATCAAAACTCAAAATGTTTTTAGTGGCGGTACCAAAATCCATAATTGGTGTTAATAGCCAATCAGCAGAATTGAGGTGATTATTATCAAAGTTGGGCATCTTCAAACTGCCTTGGCTCTGGCCATTACCTCCAACCAATTGGCTTTGGCTCCATGAAAGATCGTCTTGGGGATTATAGAAATAAAAGCCATCGGCGACCTGAGTATTTTCAAACTCTGCTACTATGGGTAGCCCAACGCCTTGGCTATACACTCTGATGTAGGCGTTTTTTTCAATAGAAAGCGCACCTCCCGGACTTTGTACGCGCAAAGAGACATTGTAACGGCCGGGCTTTTTGTAAGTAACTTTGGGATTGGCTTTGGAAGAGGAGGCAGGGCGACCACCCGGAAAGTTCCACTTATAGCTAAGTACTTCGTTTTCTTCCCCTTCGGGCAACAATGGTCTCAAGTTTACAGTATGAGGCGCACAACCTGCTTGCAGATCAACGATAAAATCCGGCTCCATTGCCATTTGCCCTAATTTGCAAACGGGTGAACTAAGCAATGACTTACGGCGAGGGCTGTTTTCCAATACGGCCCGCATTCTGAGTTTTTGGTCGCGCGTAAATAGGCTCATACAAGCATCATCAGAATAATCCATGAAGTTTTGCAACATGGCGGTTGTGCCATCACAAGCCAATGCTCCTTCGGGCGTACAACCAAAAAACGCTTGTGCAGTAGGAGGCGTATCCAAGCAGAAATCATCAAAGCTGCATGGCCCATCTCCCCAAATATGCCGAAGGCCAAGCCAGTGGCCTACCTCATGTGTGAGCGTACGACCACCATCAAAAGGAGAGGCTGCCGTACCTGTGGTACCAAAGGCTAAGTAATTCACTACCACTCCATCTGTATTGGCAGTCCCTATCCCATTAGGAATTCCGGTCAAACCAGAAGAATTAGGAAATTGGGCGAAGCCCAGAATGCCACCAGCCAGATTACAAACCCAGATATTCATATAGCGATTGGGGTCCCAAATCGTATTGGGCTTGATCACTTCATTGACATAATTTTCGGTAAAGGGCGCTCCACTTACCGAGACTCGATTGATACCGGTACTAGGCAGGCCATTGGGATCCAAATTGGCGAGGCAGAAAGAAATTTCTGTATCAGCGGCAACATCCTCAAACTCCTCGGGAATGTCAGCTCCTTCATTTTGGAGGCGATAATCTCGGTTGAGGACTTCTAGCTGCGAGTAGATTTGTTCATCTGAGATGTTCTCCGTCGGAGAACTATAGACCACGTGAACTACAACGGGTAAATTATAAATATCGGGGCCACGGCGCCGTAGGCTACGGCTCTTTTGCTGGCTACGCTGAATGGATTCTTCGATCCACTCTTCAAATTCAGCCTCCGTTTCCCCGCTTTCTGCATGCTCGGCTGATTGTTCTTTTTGTACCTCTACGGTAACGCATTTCCTACTGAGCGGAGGTAGGTTACGAATGCCAGGATTGTCCCTAGCAAAATCATATTCTGGCGTTTTTCTGATCGTATTTTGGGTAGGATCCTTCAGGTCCAATACTTTGTTAGGATCCCCTCCATGCTCAGACGGCAATAGGGGTTCCTGTGCTTGAGCGACAAAGGATATACAGCAAAATATAAATAGTAGTGCTAGGGGTCTAGGCATGAATAGGTAGTGAAGATTGTTTGCTGAATTTGGAAAAATGTAGACTATCCTGCAAGTTGAGCTATGGCATCTGCCTTTTCTCATGCATTAGCGGCCGCTGCAATGGGTAGTTTTTACTCAGCAAAGCAGTTTGGCTGGCGGTCTTGGGTATTGGGAATGTTGTGCGCTATCCTACCTGATGCCGACGTCATCTCCTTTTCCTTAGGCATTCCTTATGAACACGTATTAGGTCATAGGGGCTTTACCCATAGCTTTTTATTTGCTTTGATATGGGGCTGGATCGTATGTGAACTATTTTTCAGGAAGGTTCCGCGAGGAAGCAAAACTTGGTGGATGTTGTGTGGATACTTCTTTCTTTGCACCGCCTCTCACGCGGTTTTGGATGCCCTCACAAATGGAGGCTTAGGGGTCGCATTTTTTGCGCCCTTTGACAATAGTCGATACTTCTTCCCATGGCGACCTGTACAGGTATCACCCATAGGAGTAGAAAACTTTTTTAGTGAGTGGGGGTGGCGAGTAATAAAAAGCGAATTGTTTTACCTCGCTTTGCCAAGTCTCGTGATAGGTCTTATGGGCTGGTTTTGGCAGAAGTTTAAATAAAGCTCTCCAGCAAGAGGATCATTCTTTCGTGAACCGATAGGCCAGTTTCTTCGAAGCGATCTAAAGCAATGTCCAAGGGACTACGCTCTTCTTGATCTTTAAAGAGGGGATCAGCGCCTGCTTGCAGCAAACGCATGGTCATATACTCCCTATCGCCAGAAACAGAAAAGTGCAAAGGCGTACGAGAGTAATAAATACCCGCTGCTTGCAAATTGACATCCGGCTTTAACCTTAGGAGATAATCAAATAGTTCTTGATGATGATTATAGACGGCCCAATGTAGGGGACCTAAGCCACCACCTTCTGGAATCTGATTGACATCCACTCCGCGCTCTACTAGCGCACGAATGATTTCTACGGCACCATAATAGCTCGCCAAATGTACCCCGGAGCGACCACGAGCATCACCGGCAATAAGACGTGCATCCACTTGCACCCCTCTTTGAATAAGGTCTAAGGTAATATCAGTAAGTCCCTGTTCGCAGGCTACCAAAAAAGGCGTCCAGCCCTGCTGGGGTTCTACATGGTCTGGATTCGCACCGCGTTTGATCAACCAATGAGCCATTTCACGATTATTTTCGTTGAGGGCTAACATTAAGGGAGTCCATGGTCGGTGCTCAGTAGTACTATCGATTTCAGCTCCGTGATGCAACAACCAGAAAGCAGCATCTTGTCTACCATATATTCCAGCAAGGTGCATGGGCGTATTGCCAAACGCATCAACTTTATGTACGGATGCCCCAAAAGCCAAAAGGAGGCGTATCATGTCGATACTCCCTTCATAGACTGCCTCATGCAATAATGTGCTACCTGTATCATTGCAAAGATTAGGGTCTCCCCCACCTTCAAGATAGCGGTTTACAAAAGCCAGGCGGTTTTCTATTATGGCCTCAAACAGGGTCATGAAATCGAGAAAAGAATTTCAAATTATATGAACCAAGTTAAGAGACGCCCTCACATTGTGCAACCCAAAAATGAGTAATTTTTTGCCGAAGGTTACATGCCGCTAATAATCAAGCGTATGGCTTCAGAATCGATGATTTTGAAGCCCAAAAAGAAAAAAATAAGCAATAGATGATTCAAATTACCCTAACTTTTCGGCATGATGCCCATTTGTTCCATGAGAAAAGTCGCATTAAGATTTTGCGATATGCCATCTTGCAATTTATAGTCAAAGTGTAGATGGTCTTCTTTAATATCTACCTCAAATCGCTTGTTACGGGCATAATCTGGATACTCAGTAGCTAGCTCGCCAAGAGCGAGGTCATGGG
>CAZHOC010000296.1:0-6572 GCA_964534295.1 uncultured Bacteroidia bacterium
CTACTGATTTTTTCGCGGAAAGCGCTTTCAAAACCCGCAGCAAAGCTACTGTAAGCTTCATTTTCAAAGTAAACCTTATGGAGCATCGCACAAGCTTCTTCGGTCCAGAAATCGACCTCATTTTGCACCAACTTGGCATCGATCAATAAGCCAAAGCGAATATGATGTCTCAGGCAACCATCCTGGGTAATAACGAGCAAACGATAATTATCGATGCGTGCCATTTCGATTCGACTTTGGGCATTCCATTTATGATCGCCAAAAAAGGGATTGTAGCGCTCGATTACAGGATCGAGATTGTTTAAATCCAAGCGACAGTCTTCTCTATTTTGAGCAGATAGGAGGCTCAAACAAAAGATGGATAGGCAAAGCAGGCCATAGCGAATCATAGCCTTAAAGATACGCAAGATATTTGAAGGTCCCGCTTATTTTGAGGGTAGTAATTACTGCTTCGCAGAACGCTTGTGTCGGGCTAAAATCCATCTTTAAAAATGTCTTCCTGTCAGCCCACTTGGAAGGGGGCGTTTGACGGAAGGGGGATGTTTCAATCTCTTGCTTCGCAGAACGCATATCCCTGAGTGACAAAAGCTATGAGATTTTATCGCCAAAAAGATTATATAGAAACAGCTAATAAAGTATGCCGCTAGCTCAAGATGAAAGACAATCGCTCGAGAATAATAGAAAAGATTTTTGAGGCTCGAAACGAGCAAGGACTCTGGAAAATGATTCCGGAATCTCATCCCTATTATCCTGATTATTTGCACTACGTGCCCAATTATCGAGCTTCGCTTTGGACGCTACTTTTGCTGGCAGAACTGAAGTGCGATCCTAAGGATGAAAGAGTCAAAAAACCGCTAAAGGCGGTCAAAGACCAATTATTTGATGAATCCTACGGCATTTACTCTTTGAAAGAGGATCATTTTCCCATCCCCTGTCTCAATGGCAATCTGCTGTTTCTCGATTGTTACTTCAATGGCAAGCCAGACGAAAGGAGTCAGCGGCTCTTACAATTCTTTATTAAAAATCAGCGCTTTGACGACGGAGAATACGAAACGCCCAAAAACCAATTTTGTACCAATACCAGTTGCTACGGCAAGCATACTTGCTATTGGGGAGTCGTCAAATTATTTAAAGGAATCTCATTCATTCCTCAGGCCTACCGGAGCAAAGAGATTTTTGAACTAAGAGACAAATGTGTGGACTTTATCTTGAAGCATAGGGTGTGCTTTAGCTCTCGTAATCCGAGCAAGATCATGATCAAGAAATTGGACCAACTCACCTTCCCTAATTTCTACAAGGGAGACTTCTTAGAAATCTTATGGCTCCTAAAACGAGAGGGAATCCAGTCTGAATTGCTTAGTCCTGCCTTAGCACTCCTCAAATCTAAACAACTAGACAGTGGAGCATGGCCACTTGAACGAAAGATGAACAATATGGTAGTTTCAGTGGGCCCAGTGAATCAAGCCAATCAATTTGTCTCCGAGCGTGCGAGCGAGGTACTGGCTTTCTATGAAAATTCGTTAAGCTTGTAGAAGCAACCCAATTCAGCGCTCAATACCCTATCAAACACCTTATGCAATCTAGAAATTGGGCCTCGACCGAGGCATTTAAAAAGCACGCTATTTTATTCATCTTTCTTCTTGTCCACTTGACTCTCGTAAATGCCCAGTCAGCAGAATCGATCAAAACGGAGGAGCTAAGCTTCGAAAGCGAAGGCGTAAGTCTAGCGGGGACTCTTCATAAACCCCAAGGTGCTCATGCTGCGATCGTAATCGTGCATGGTTCCGGTCAGGAACCTCGCATGAACGAATTTGCTTCTCTGCTCGCTCAAAGTGGCATTACGGTCCTCACCTACGATAAGCGCGGAGTGGGCGCATCGGGGGGTGTTTACGCAGGACCAGAAGTCGGAACCAATAACATTGATTCGACCAATCTTACTCTACTAGCAAAAGATGCGAGCGCTGCGGTCAAGCTTTTGCACCAGCAAAACGAAGATTTACCCATCGGGCTGCTAGGATTTAGCCAAGCCGGTTGGATTATCCCTATCGCTGCCAAGCTAAATCCCGAAGTAGATTTTATGGTTTTGTTTAGTTGCCCCTTAATCAATACCCTTGAGCAGCTACGATTTCAATTTTATACCAATGGTAGAGCCGATTTCTGGGAAAATCATACTGAAGCAGACGCTCGCGAGCATATCCAAAATGATCCTGACAGGTATCAATTTATTGCTACTGATCCGATGCTGAGCCTCAATCAGCTTTCTACGCCAGGGCTTTGGATTTTTGGGGGTAAGGATATCCAAATTCCCGCTAGCCTTTGTATCGAGAAACTCAATACCTTAAAGGCTGAGGGCAAGCCTTTTGAATATGCTCTCTTTGACAACTTAGGCCATAACACAGCCTTTGCTGAGGATAGTATGCCCGTGGAAATAGCGGTCCAATGGATCAAACTGAAGGCAGCTGAAGCGGAGAAAGATGAATAGAGTAACCCAATTAGGGATGGAGTTGTGCTAATTACTCGTTTGTATATCCACGTAAGCTGCATGATTTTACTAGCTTTACCCGTCTAAGGAAAATCAAAATGAGAGCGCTAATTGTTATTCTATCCCTTTGCCTTATAGCCTGCGGCGAAGAAAACACCCCCGACAAGCAGAAAGAGAGTAGTGGACTAGACATCGTAGGCACTTGGGAATTAGTATCCTCCCAAAAGGTGCAAGAGGGCAAAACCACCAAGGATGATTTGACGAGCAAAAGGATGATCAAAATTATCAACCAAACGCACTTTTCCTTCTTAAACCATGATTTGGAAGGGGACTCATTGAGCTTTTTTGTTGCAGGTGGCGGCAGCTATACCTTAAATGGCAATAGCTATACAGAATACCTTGAATACTGCAATTATCGTGAGTGGGAAGGCAATGATTTTAATTTTAGCCTTGAACTTAAAGGAGATACCTTAATCCAAAAAGGAATCGAAAAAATCGAAGACTTGGGTGTCGAGAGAGAAATCACCGAGAAGTACCTAAAAACGGAGTACTAGCGCTCTGTTCGACCAAAAGTAAGCCTATCAAAAGCGTCGAAATCCATATTGTCCCTAAGCTAAGTGCGCCTATCCGATTGAAAGAATATGGGGTGGGCATCTTTATGGCCGCCTCGACCAAATCTGCCTTCAAAAAGGCCATCAAGAAACAGTTCGTCTCAGTTGATGAAGTTGTCGCCACCACAGCCACTTTCATATATGGAGGGGAAACCATAAAATTGTCCATACCAGAGGAGAGCAAACCCAAGAAAGCACTCATTTTTCCGCTCAAAGTGTTATTTGAAGACGACTACTTAGCTGCCATCCATAAGCCAGCCGGAATACTCGTCAGCGGCAATAAGTTTATGACTATTACCAATGCCCTGCCTCAAAATCTTCAAGTCAGCGAGCAGCCGGATGCTACTAAGCCCTATCCGGTCCATCGCTTAGATTATGCCACTACGGGCATTTTATTAGCCGGAAAAACGAGCGCTAGCATCCGCTTGCTCAATAGGCTATTTGAAGATAAAGTCATCCATAAAACTTACTATGCCATCAACATCGGAGAGATGGCTAAGGAGGGCAATATCAATTCTGCGATTGATGGCAAAGCCGCGGAAACAGCTTTCAAGGTGATCGCTTCCGTTGCTTCTCCAAGATTTGGTCAACTCAATTTGGTAAAGCTAATGCCCCAGACAGGTCGGAGACATCAATTACGCATCCATTTGGCAGGCATAGGCAATCCAATCCTTGGGGATAAAGATTATGGCATCGAGCCTCTCATCCTTAAAGGCAAAGGGATGTATTTGCATGCTTATTCCCTGAGCTTTAAGCATCCTATTACAGGCGAAAAACTCGTACTCAAGGATGAACTACCGGCAAGATTTCAGAAGATTTTTCCTGGGCTAGGGGAGGGTACAGATAACAGGCTACCCAAGCTAGCAAAGGACTAAGCCTGCTAGGATGGGCAGCCCACTTACTTATTAATGATGGATTCACTTCGCTGCAGCGATAGTGTTGGGAAACTTTCCTTCCACGAATCTTTGACTATAGCCAAAGTTAAGCTCCTTAACTCCCAAAATGAGAGATTAGCAAGCATAATCGCTTTTTCCGTTTTGATAGATTGGATGATCCCATCAGGATTCTTGGCGATTATCTCTGCCTGTTCGACCGCATTCTGGCCAGCAAAAAGGCTAGTCTCACTTACTACTCCCTGATATTTGGGGCCGTAATAAGAACCCGTAATCTGAATCTCACCGACTATTGCTTCATTCATAGCTGCAAGCTCCTCCGCAGGAATCCAGTACTCATTGTGAATCTTTCCACCTACATTTTTGACCTCATACTTTTCTATGAAGGAATCCTCTACCTCAAATTCAGTGATAAAACCGACATAACCTGAAAACTCATCAACAGTATTCCATCTTTGAGCGATCTGAGCTGCATATTCATAGTTCAAAACTGGATAAAATATCGGCTGCCAGTCCAATCGGGGAGGAAAGGACTGATTTCCAGTACTGATGATTAATTCTAGCTCTTTAAGGCCAAGCGGTCTAAATAATCTCATTGAATTTACATATAAGAATTTTATTTGTGTATAATATACGCAATACTTTGTTTCGGGTTACCGCTGCGCGGAACGCTCGTCCCGAGAGGTGCGGCATGCATGCCCGCACCTACCCAGAATCAACCTTTATCTAAATGAACCGCTAGTAGTAGCGGCATGCATGCCGCCAACCCAAAATGATCGTTCTGCGAAGCAGTACCCCTAAGAAAAACTCTTGATAATCTCCGTCAACTCAAGGCTGAGCCGCTCCAAACCCGGGAGATTG
Organism: uncultured Bacteroidia bacterium; assembly: GCA_964534295.1. Taxonomy (GTDB): domain Bacteria; phylum Bacteroidota; class Bacteroidia; order J057; family J057; genus JBCAWW01. Next base: position 4,848 of record CAZHOC010000296.1, read on the forward strand.
TTGTCGTAGATGATGGTCGGAAACTGATGGAAGTCCGGCGGAATATCGCGCGCATGCTGACTCAGCACTATGATATTTTTGCCCAAAGTATGCGCGATTCCGGTCTTATAAAAAACATCCGGATGCTTATAGGTCAAATCTGCAATGATAAGATCAACCTCATTCATGCGAGTCCAGCTATTTTCAATGACATTTTGCTGGAAAAGCGGACTGGCTTGGGTCGTATCATACCCCATAGAGCCGAGGATTTTGTTGAGATGCTGCCAAAGCGGTTGCGACCAGTATGCCTCTAGTGGCATAATGATCAGACTGGTCATCGGCTGCAGATGGAAGTCCCGATTTTTGAAGCTAGGGTTGATGAGCAGATGCTTTTTAGAAACCTCAGCCTTCTTTTGCCCAGACTTCTTGTCCTGCTTGCGATAAGGCTTTAGTTTGAGCTGCGTCCAAATCAACTGCTTGACCAGCGTATGCATCTCATGATTGGACCACATCATGCTCAGGCTACCATAGGCTTCATGTCCCGGCGTGTGAAACTGAAACATCAAGCTAAAAGTCTGACCTGTTCTGGCCTGATTCATACCAAAGAGCAAGAAACTCACCTCGTGGGTATGCTGAGCAAAAACGGTGCGCAACTGCCGAAGCGACAAAGCCGGATAAGTACGTCCCTGAGTCGTGGACAAGAAAGCAGTTGGAGTGGCACGCTGCAAATACTTGGTCGAGACGGCCGAAAGGAGGTGGATTACACGATCGAGTTTGAACTGAGTATCGTCAAATCGAAACATCTCATGCACCATAGTCGCTCCCGGAGCGGTATAGGCGACGGTGTTTTCGAGTATATGTCGCACCATGGCTTGAATCTCCTTGGCGCGATTTGAAGTAATCTCTATTTCGGCTTGATTGCGGCGCGCTTTGGGATCTAGATCGAGCGCAATGTCTACCAACTCGCCTTGCTTGGTAGCCGCATCCATATAAAGGCGCAGCACCTTGGCCCGGCGTTTTTCGAAGAAACGTTGCAGGCCCTGAATCCCAATATCCGTAAAAGGCTCTCCATCGGTGGTAATCAAACGGATATTAAAGGGGGCATTGTTGAGGAAGGTCTGCGAGATTTGCTCCAGCAAGTGGATCAGAATATTGACGGACATCCCTTTTTCAAACTCAAAGCGATCTCTGATGCTTGAGAGGGTAGAGGCCGTTTCTTCAGGGGCACTGATCGGGATATTACGCACATTCCGACCACTGCGTCGGCTAGGTCTTGCTTTCTTTTTAGCGGTGCTTTTTGCCTTGGCCCTCGCTGCTGCTTCCGCTTCGGCTTCAAGTTTAGCTTTGTGAGCCTCAGCCTGAAGGCGGGCTTCCTCCGCTACTCTAGCCTCTTCCTCCTTAATCTCGCTTAGAAAAGATAGCAGATTGCCGATTTCAAAACGTTTGTATTCTTCTTCAAAGCTTAGCTCCTCCCAATTACCTTTGAGCATCTGCTCTATGGTCTTACTTTGGTAGCTACTATTGGTGGAGATGACAAACTGTCCGTCGGCTTCAGTATTTTTTTCGGCGAAGCGAAAATTGACCCTTACACTTCGTCCATCTTGATCGGTACAAGAGGTAGAAATGCTTTGCACATTTCCTTTGTTGCCCAGATACACTTCTTCCAGCTCCCCATAATCCAAACCATAATAGCGTTGGTTGTCATGGGTAGTCAGATAAGCCGAGAAATCAGATTCCTCAGGAAAA